>JAKPKF010000167.1 GCA_029553845.1 bacterium
ACCGAAATTAAAGACTCATTTCAAGATGGCATTGATGTTTTCTAAGGAGGTAACTTATTATGTTAAAAAAGTTATATTGGTTAATAAGAACTAAACTATTTGATAATAGGGTAGAAAAGCATTACGAATGTCCATTATGTCATTGGGACTCTACAAATGATGATGAAATGAAAAATGCAACAATTTCTGATTATAAAGGTGGCTTTTATAATTGGGAATGCACAGCTCATTGGGTATGTCCAAGATGTGGAGCCCATTTTATTACTGATGAAAGTAATTGAGGTGAAAAATGTTTTATATCAATCGAACTCCTATATTAGCAGATGATTTGGAAGTGCTCAATGAACTCAAGCATCAATTAGCAAGGCGTGGGATATTGAGATTTAATGAATTTAAGGTAGGACCGAGGAATATACAGTTTAATTGCCCTATCCATTCCAATGGTCAAGAGAAGAGACCATCATGTGGTATTAGCACGGTTCCAATCAAAGATATCCCGGCAGGAACCGTCCATTGCTTTACCTGCGGATATACCGCAACTCTCGAAGAGATGATTAGTCATTGCTTTGGTAGAGATGATATGGGCAGTTATGGAAGAGAGTGGTTGATTAAACACTTCCTAACGGTATCTATTGAGAATAGGAAAGACATATCCCTTGATGTATCAAGAGGGTCAAAAGTTGAGAAGATGAGTTACATAAGTGAGGAAGAGCTGGACTCATATAGATATTACCATCCCTATATGTATAAGCGGAAACTCACAGATGAGGTCATTGAAAAGTTTGATATCGGATATGATGAGCATTTTGAATTAAAGGATAAGGATGGCAAGGTTAAGCAGGTATTAAGATGCTTGACTTTCCCGGTTAGAGATGAAAAAGGTAATACCCTATTTATAGCAAGGAGAAGTGTTGATATCAAGTTTTTCCATTATCCTGAGGGCGCAATCAAACCAGTTTATGGATTATATGAATTACCAGATGATGCAGATGAGGTCATAATATGTGAGTCAATCCTAAATGCTTTAACCTGTTATGTATATGGTAAGCCGGCAGTAGCACTCAATGGTCTTGGAACGGAATATCAATATAAGCAACTCAAGAGACTGCCGGCAAGGAAATTCATCATTGCTCTTGACCCTGATGAAGCAGGTCAGAGAGCAACCAGGAAATTGAGGAAAGCTCTTCGAGGTTCTAAACTGGTAACTCAATATGAGATACCGGAAGGAAAAGACCTCAATGATTTGGATGAAAAAGAATTTGAAAACTTGGTGGAAATATTTTGATTTTGGTATTGACTTATATATTAATATGTTATATAATATTATCAAGAGATGAGAAATCACACTCAAAACACTTTTAAGGAGGAAAAGAAAATGACAAATAATGAGATTGTAAAATCAGCTGTAATTAAATTATTAAACGGGGCAGCAGAATTTGAACGAGATAATGGTACTTTCCAATTATCATTAGTAATTGACAATTTGACTGAAAAAGTAAGAGTAGCTAAAGAGTTATCCGACCAAGATGTTCGTGATATAGGGGAGCAAATAGCCATGATTTACTTTGATGATTGTATGGAAAGAATATGCAAAGTAAGTCCTAAAACAAGATGATTATAATAATCACCCTGACGAGTCTTTGAAAATTAAGACGAAACCACCAAATGGTGGTTGGTGAAGAATAACACCACTAAAAACTTTGAAAAGGAGAAAAAAATGACAAGATTTATATCCGTAAGAAATGGAAAGGTAGCAGAATTGGTCAGCAGAACAGATGAGCAGGTAGTGCTCAAGATGGAAGATGGAAAGGAAAAATCAATCAGTCCAGCTACATTGAAGAGATGGTGGAAAGAGATTAAAGAGCCTCAAACAGAAGAAATTACATCGACAGATGAAGTCGTTGCCGAGGTGGAAGAAATCACTTTAGCGGGGGCAGAAATGGAATATGTAGAGCATGATGCGGCGGTAATTGAGGAAATGACTCAACCAGAGGAAAATGCAGATGAGCAGACCGAGGCAGACCCAGTGATTGAGGAAGAGGTGGTAGCAAAGGTCGAGAAGAAAGCAAAGAAACCAGCTAAGAAAAAGATTATTGATAATCCACATCCACTGAAAAAGGTAATCGAAGATTTGGCAGCAGAGATTGGAACCGAGGTAACCACAGCAACCGTACCTACATTTAAGAGCCTAAAGGTTGAGGGAAAGAGATATGGAGCATTTACATTTGATGAGGACTCAGTAACATTATGGCTTTACTCTGAAGCAATCGAGGGATTGACTGATTATAGAAAAATCATTCATATCCTTGATGCAAGAGTCAAATTCGAGGAAATGAATGATGAAAATGTATCAAAGGTAAAACAATTGGTATTGGCATCATTGGAATTCACCAAAGCTAAAATGGCAGCTAAGAAAACTAAATAACTTAGAAAACTAAGGGGGACAATATGATAACAACACTCAAAACACTTTCAACTCTAATAATTAATGAAACATTGGAAATGACATTAGAAGAGATAGCTGTAGCTTATAGGGAAGACTTAAACCCTTCCCTATTGGCAGCAGCATTCGCAAAGACCTATAAGTTGATACTCAATATTTCAAATCATTATTATGGGTTGACTCAAGATGATATTGCGAGCTTCTCACTTGAGAAATTAGACCAATGCTTACAGACTTACAATGATGATAAGGCAGCATTTAGTACTTATTTCTCCATCAATCTCAAGAATAAATTCAGAGAGGAAACTCAATATCTCAATACTCAAAAGAGAAAAGTAATGTTTTATTCTGAGAGCTATGATATGATGGTGGAAAATGGATTTGATTTGGAAAGTCCTGAGCAGGTGAGAGAAACGATTGATAATTTAGCATCATATGGATTGACGGAAAAAGAAATGATATATTGTGATTTAATACTCAAAGATTTTACAAACGCAGAAATATCTAAATTATTAGGAGTTAGTGCAATGACCCTTAGCAATATGAGAAAAAAATTAAGGGAAAAATTGATGCCTTTAGCTTTAGAATATTAGAGAAAATTCTATATAATATTCATAGGAGGGATTTGAATAATGAGGAAGCTAATGCAGAGGTTATCAATTTGGCTGTTCCGAAAGTCATTTAATTTATCCAGAGTCAACGCCAATAGGCTGACTAATATAAAAACTCAAAACCAGAAAGGAGAAAAAAATTATGGCACGTTTTAATGCTCATGAAGCAGACAATTATGGAGGTCAAGGCGGAGGAGGATTTTTCTCACTCAAGAATGACAAAGATGTGGCAACAGTAAGATTTATGTACAATACGATTGATGATGTGGAGGGGTTTGTGGTACATGAAATCGAGGTAGATGGCAGAAAAAGATATGTAAACTGCTTGAGAGAATACAACCAACCGGTAGATGATTGCCCGCTATGCGCAGCAAAGCAAAGAGTAATTGCAAAGTTATTCGTACATGTATATGATGAAGAGACTCAAGAGGTAAAGGTTTGGGATAGAGGAAAGACTTTCTTTAGTAAAATATCAAGTCTTTGTGCAAGATATAACCCATTGGTTTCGACTCCATTTGAGATTGAGAGAAATGGTAAAAAGGGTGATACCAATACCACATATGAAACCTATGCTCTTGCAACTGATGATACCACTCTTGAAGATTTGCCAGAGGTACCGGAATTGCTTGGAACCCTTATCCTTGATAAGACTTACGAGGAACTGGAATTTTATCTTGATAATGGTTATTTTGAGGAAGATGTAGAAAATGCAGCCCCGCCTCAAAGAAATCCAGGCAGAGATAGAAGACGGGCAGCTCAGGAACCAGAACCAACGACAAGACGCAGAACACCTGCAAATACAACCCCAGAAAAAGCAACTACCTCACGCCCCGCAGGTAGACGCAGAACATTTGGAACCGCTGAGGATAAATTCTAATAAATGAGCGGATTATTTAATCTCCCGCCGAGGTCAACTAAAGCGGGAGATTCTTTGTTAGCAAAGAAAGCATCTAAAAAGAACCGAGCCGCAGCGGGGATATCAATAAAAGGTGGCGGGGGACTTTTAGAGAGAATTTCGACCATCAATGCAATGGTCAATAAAGTACTTGGAAAATATGAGGATAGATATGAAGTAATCAGAGATGAAGAATCATTTGAAAAATATATAGATGAGGCAATCAAGGTAGGGTATATTGCTATTGATACTGAGACCAATAGTCTTGACCCTATCACCTGCACTCTTGCAGGATTATGCTTATATGTACCAGGTAACAAAGCAGTTTACATCCCACTCCATCATATGAGCTATGTAACCGGGATTGAGATTGAGAACCAGGTATCGGATGAATTTGCAGATAATCAGATGGCAAGAATCAAAGAGGCAGGCGTTAAAGTAATTATGTTCAATGCCAAGTTTGATATCAGAGTAATCAAGAATCAACTTGGAACTGAATTGACCGCTTATTGGGATGGTTATTTAGCAGCAAGGTTATTAAATGAAAATGAGCCAGAAAATAACCTCAAAGCCCTTCATAAGAAATATTGCATGAGAGGTGAGGGAGATGCATTTGGGTTTGACTCATTATTCAAAGGAATTCCATTTACTCATATTCCAGTAAATACTGGATATCTATATGCAGCAAGGGATGCAGAAATCACATTTGAGTTATTTGAATTCCAAAGACCATTTCTTACCGAGGGTGACCCGGTTTGTATTGAGAGAGATTTGACTGGACCGGCATTTGTATTTAATCATATAGAAATGCCACTAATCAATATAGTAGCGGAGATGGAAGATACCGGGATAGCATTTGATTTTGAATATGCAGAGGCATTGTCAAAGAAATATAATCAAAAGCTTGAAGAAGCGAAAGAGAAATTCTATAGACTCTGTGATGACTTTGGCAAGGATTTAGATGATTATAGAGAGAGAAAAGGAGCAGCAAATAAACTTGAGTATCCAATAAATATCTCAAGCGCTTCTCAGCTTGCTATAATGCTATATGATATCCTCAAGATAAAACCAGTTGATAAAGATAAACCGAGAGGTACCGGAGAGGAAATACTACAAAAAATAGACCATCCGGTGGCAAAAGCAATTTTAGAATATCGAGGGATTGCCAAGTTACTCAGCACTTACATTGAGAAAATGCCCGCAATAGCAAATCCAAAGACCAGGCGTATCCATGCATCATTTAATCAGATTGGAGCAGATACCGGAAGATTTAGCAGTAGTGACCCTAATATGCAGAACATACCATCACATAATAATGAAATAAGAAAGATGTTCAGAGCGTCAGATGGCTATGTTTTACTATCTTCTGACTACTCAGCTCAAGAACCAAGAATCACAGCTCATATGAGCAAAGATGAAAAGATGATTCAAGCATATAAGGATGGCAAAGACCTATATGTAGAGATTGCATCAATCGCCTATAACTTACCTTATGATGAATGCAAAGAATTTAGGGCAGATGGGACTAAAAACTCAAAAGGTAAAGAGAGACGAAACGCAGCAAAGGCAATCGTATTAGGTATTTGTTATGGTAAGGGAATAGCAGCGATTGGAGAAGACCTTGGGGTATCAAAGAAAAAGGCTCAAGAGATTTACGACAAGGTTATGGTTTCATTTCCGGGACTCAAACAGTTCATGGAAGATAGTGAGAATATGGCAAGAGATTTGGGATTTGTAACCACGGTTTGGGGTCGGAAAAGACGATTACCAAATATGCAATTACCTCCATATGAATTTAGTTATATTGATGGAGTGCCAAAAGATTTTGACCCTCTATTTGATGATGAGGAAGAGTTTGAAGATGGAGTCATGGAAGTAGATGAGGAAACCAAGCAGAGATATCTCAATCAATTAAATAGGACTTACAGTTGGAAAGCAAAAGAGAATATCAAAGCAAGAGCAAAAGAGCAAGGTATTCTCATTAAAGATAATAGTGGTTATATAGCAGAGGCGACCAGGCAATGCGTCAACAGTCGAATTCAAGGGTCTGCTGCTGACCAGACTAAATTGGCAATGATTGCTGTAGGCAATGATAAAAAGCTCAAGGATTTAGGGTTTAGGATGTTATTGGCGGTACATGATGAATTGATTGGAGAATGCCCAAAGGAAAATGCCAAAGAGGTGGCGGAAAGATTTGCTCATCTTATGGTTGAGGCGGCAAAAGATTTATCAGTACCGAGTAAATGTGATGTCGAGATTACCGAAAGATGGTATGGAGAGCCTTTACAATTAGATTAAAGATACTATATAATAATATGAGGTGATAAAATGGAATTATATTTGGCAGGCAATACTCGAGGAAATTCAGATTCTTTACTACCGGCCAATTTAATTGGTTTATATAATATTCTCCTCCCTTATGGCCATTCTTATGGATTGAAGGGAGGGGACGAGATAATCGAAATTAAGAAGAATGTAGAATTGTATTTTGCAGGTGAAGGATGGGGAAAGAGTTGTGACTTTCTTTATTCAGAAGGATATGGAAGATTATTGAGTTATATTAATAATCGTCAAAGAGCTGAAAACTATATTTTCCATAAAAGGTGGGATAACTTTATGAGAGATTTCAAGATTTATTTAGCGGGAGATACCAGAGGGTTTCCAGATGCAGTACCAGAAAAGTTGATTGATGATTTTAATATATTACTTTCTTATATTCATCCTACCGGTCCTAAAGGAGTTGATAAGGTAGGAGAGGTCAAGAGAGCCGCAGTGGTTGATTATATATTGACTGATATGGCAAAGATGACCGAGGAAGAGAGGAAAGCGTTTATGGATTTATATTTTGCAGGCACCGAAAATTTTAGTGATGAAATGAGGGATAAATATATTATGGATTTATATTTGGTAGGACCAGAAAAAGAAAATATCATGGAAGTGGTGACCGGAGAGGTCAAAGCAAATATGCTTTTCAATTATCTGGAAGGCAAGAAAGCAACTGATAAATACAAAGAGAAGATTAAACCAAAGAAACTATTCATCGACTCAGGAGCGTTCTCAGCATGGACCAGAGGAAAGCAGATTGATGTTGATGAATATATCAACTGGATAAATGAAAGAGCAGATTTCATTGATTTATATGGTCAGGTAGATGTAATTCCCGGAGATAGAGTAAAGGGTCATACCCAAGAGCAAGTTGCAGAGGCGGCAAGAGCAACATGGGAGAATTATCTATATATGAGACCAAAGATGAAAAACCCAGATGGTCTATTATATACCTTCCATGTTGGCGAACCATATAACTATTTGAGGGAAGCACTTGAGTGGACTGATGAAGATGGAAAACATATCCCGTATATAGCACTTGGCGGTATGGTCGGAAAACCAACCCCGGTAAAGAAAGCATTTCTTGATAGCTGTTTCAATATTATTGAGAAATCGAGTAATCCAAAGGTAAAGACTCATGCTTTCGGAATGACCTCATTCCCACTACTTGAGCAATACCCAATCACCTCAGCAGACTCAACTAGCTGGATAATGACCGGAGCAACTGGAAGCATAATGACCGATGTAGGAATTATAGCAGTGAGCGACCAGATGGCAAAGTTACCAGAGCATTATTCTCATCTTCCAAAACATCATCAAGAGACTTTTAATGAGTTGATATCAGAGTTTGGGTTTACATTGGATGAATTGAGAGAATCAAGAGATAACCGAATCATGTTTAATGCAAGATATATGAATAAGAAAGCAAATGCTTTACAGTATCGACCAGGTCCTAAAAAGCTATCATTATTCTAAGGAGGAAATGAGATGAATGTTTGGACTGATTATAAGAATCACATCTACAATACTTGGGGTATCAAGACCATTGATAGTAGCAAGGAATTTAAGGAGATAGCAGCAGAGCATAACCTATTGATTTGCACTGGATGCTCAGCTCAGAAAAAAGATGATGGTGGTTACTATAAACCATCTGAATTATATCTGGGGTCAAAGAATATCAATTTCTATAGAATGATGATTTCTAATAAACATGAGTTTGGAACCCTCAGTGATTTGCATGGTTTATGTCTTGAGGATGAATTATATACCGATTATGATGTTCATCCATCTAAACTGACTGATGGTGATTTTAAGAAGTTGGGAGAGGGTATCAGAGAGAAGATGGATAAGAAAGGGTATAATGCAGTACTCTATTATAACCCATCGCCAATCATGGGTAGTCCCTATTTCAAGATGTTATCTCATATAGGATTACCGGTTTATTATTTCACTAAATTAGATATCACTGCAAAGAAAGTCAGTTTATTTTAAGAGGAAAGCAAATTGAAATAAAATCCTTTACAGATTGATGCGATATTCTATATAATAGATGAGCATCAATTAGTAAAAATAAGAGGTCATCAAGACCCTTTATATAGATACTAAAAATCAAGCAAGAAGAAGAAAGTGAGGAAACCACAATGAAAAAAACCCATAATATTAGTTTTTTACAATTAGCTCTAACACTGTTATTTGTGGTAAGTTTATTAATCAGTAATGTAATAGCATCAAAGCAGGTTTTACTACCATTTGGTATCGTAATGACCGGGGCAGTATTCATCTTCCCTATAACCTATATCCTATCAGATTTATTCTCCGAGGTATATGGATATAGATGGAGTCGATTAACTTGTTATATGGGATTTGCAGCTAACTTATTTATGGTAATGGTATTCAGCTTAGTTATCATAACCCCGGCACCTTCGTTTTGGACTAATCAAGAAGCTTTCCAAGCAGTATTGGGAAACACCCCAAGAATCTTATTCGCATCACTGTTAGCATTTGTGATTGGAGACCTCATTAATGATAGAGTGTTTAAGAGAATGAAAGAGAAGCATCCAACAGACCATAAGGGCTTCGGATGGAGAGCTATCATATCAAGTTTTGTGGGAGAAGCAATAGATAGTTTAATTTTCTTACCAATAGCTTTCTTAGGGCAAATGCCGATAAATAATTTAGCAGTAATGTTGATTGTGCAGGTATTAATCAAAACGGGATATGAAATTATAATCCTACCAATAACATATAAGGCTGTTCATGCTGTTTCGAAATATGAGCAAAGGCAACCAACCGAATCGAAAACCATTTATAGTTATGATAATAAACAAATACAAAAATAAAGAGGAGGAAACAAACTATGAAGCTCACGCTTAAAACACTCAAATTGCAGGAGATGGTATCAAAAGCAATCAAAGGAGCATCTAATAACAAGATGATTCCAATCACATCACTAATGGCAATCCAATGGCAGGGCGGGGTCTTGACCCTCATCACCACAGATGCTGCCAATACCCTTAAAATCATTGATAAAGTTGAGGGAGAGGAATTCTATGTAGTGGTGCAGACTGAGCTATTCAGCAAATTGGTGGCGAAGACAACAACTGAGACAATCACGCTGACATTAAAAGAGAGTAGCTTGGAAGTAAAAGGGAATGGTACTTATAATATCGAACTTCCGCTTGATGAGGAAGGTCAGTTGATTAAGTTTCCAGATTACAAATTCGACCATAAGAAAGCAGAGAAATCTGTAATCAATCTATCAACCATCAAGACAATCCTAACCGCCAATAAAGCGGCAGTGGCAGAGACTATGGAAGTCCCTTGCTTGACCGGATATTATTTTGATGATAAGGTAATCACCACCGATACCTTCAAGGTATGTAGTAATGAGGTTAAGGTCCTCCCACGTAAGATATTGCTTCCAACTGATTTGGTTGAGCTATTATCCATCATGGATGAGGAAAAAGTTACAGCAGAGATTGTCAAGAATAAAATCCTATTTACTACAAACAATGTGGTCCTCTATGGGTCAGAGCTTGATGGCATCGAAGATTATCCGGTGGAAGCAATCGAGGCATATGTATTGACTGAATTTGATAGCGTATGCAAATTGCCAAAGGGAGCATTGCTAAATGTACTTGACAGACTTTCTCTATTTGTAAGCGAATATGATAAGAATGGGGTTTATCTCACATTTACCACTGATGGCGTAATATTTAGTAGCAAGAGGAATAATGGTACCGAACTTATCAAATATCAAGAGAGTAAGAACTTCAAAGCATTTACATGCTGCGCAGATATCGAGCTTCTCAAATCTCAAGTATCAGCTCAAGAGGGCGAAGTAGTTGAGATGTGGTATGGGCATGAGCAAGCAATAAAAATGGTATCCGGAAAAATAACTCAGATTGTGGCGCTGTTAGAGGATGACAGGGCAATGGATAATGGCGAAACGTCAGAGTCTTAAAAATATATTTAAGCTGATAGAGGCAGCCACAAATGAAATGCCAATCAATGAGCAATTTGTGGCTGACCTCAAAGCAGCTATTGAAAAACAGCACTCGATAGATGGAAGGACTCCTTCGAAAAGTTATAAACCATCCTCAATGACTTGTATAAGGAATATGTACTTCCAAGTAACCGGTGCTGACCTTGACGAGCAGAGAGCAAATGCTACTCTTGTAGGAATCGTACAATCCGGTAGTGACCGGCATGAAAGATTGCAGGAAGCGGTAACCCATATGAAAGATTTTGGGATGGATTGCGAGTATATCGACGTGGCGAAATTTGTTAAGATGAGAGGTTTGGATTATTTAGAAATAGTCAAGCAGCAGGGATATGAAACTAAATTATATCACAAAGACCTCAATATCAGTTTCCTATGTGATGGAATCATCAAGTACAAAAATCAATATTACATCCTTGAGATTAAGACTGAAACAATCTATAAATGGCAGAATAGGTCAGGAGTAGCGGAAGAGCATATCCCTCAGGGTACTGCATATGCTACCTGCCTTGGGATTAATCAGATAATGTTTCTCTATGAGAACCGAGACAATTGTGATAAAAAAGCATATATTTTAGAAGTTACTGATGATATGAAATTCGACTTAATAGTATCTAAAATTGAGGAATGTGATACCTATGTGAGGAAATTGACCCCACCACCCATTCCTGCTGATATCACAAAAAAGATTTGTCAATATTGTAATTATAAGACTGAGTGTAGAAAGGTGGGTAACTGATGGGAGTGAGCAGAGGAAAACAGTTTGAAGATATGATAAAAAAAGCATTCTTAAAACATCCTGATATCTCATTTGACCGCTTTCCAGACCCAATGGCAGGGTATGCCGGGATTAGAAATATATGTGATTTTGGAGTATATAGATTACCATATCAATATTATTTCGAATGTAAAGCATTTTCCGGCAATACCCTCAATTTTACCTCAGCAATCACAAAAGACCAGTGGGATGGATTGGTAGAAAAATCTAAAATACCAGGAGTAGTGGCAGGAATCATTGTTTGGTTTATCGAGCATGACACCACCACTTTTGTACCAATCCAGGAACTAAAGAGAATCAGAGATGCAGGAGCAAAGTCATTAAATGTTAAATATCTAGCAATAGGAAACCCATTGAATGATGACCAGGTATTGAATATCAGAGTACCTGGTAGAAAGAAAAGGATATTGTTTGAGTATGATGCAAAGACTTTTCTTGATAATCTTGATAAATGGGCAGGAAAGAAATGGGGAAAAGAGGTGGCAGAGGCATGGCGAAGATATCTGAATCAGCGTTAAGTGGTGACATTGATGCCGGTAAGGTAAGGAGTCTACAAAAGAGGATTGATAAAAATAGTGATTTGGTGAATTCAATCGTAGATAGATTGGTATCAGAATATTGCAGGTCACTTGATGAGTATATGCAATTCATCAGAAATATCCTTAATGACACCGCAAATCCGCCCACTGACCAGGAGCTTGATGATTTTGCCCTTAATATACCGGTATTGATTTATTTCACCGGGGAGGCTCAGGAGGCGTTGGGTATTAAGGAAGATGTGGCAAAAGCAGTCAAGCAAGAGTTATATAATGAAATCTATGATAAAGCAACCGGGACGATAGCAGATAAAACAGCAGCGGCAGAGCTGGCAACGCAGAATGAGTATATAGCTCATATTGCATACCAGAGAGCATATAAGAAAGTAAAACTCAGAATGGAAGCAGCAAATGAGACCTTACAGAGTATCAAGAAAATCATATCAAGACGAATGGTTGAGTATGAGGTCGCAAGAGTTGACCCTGGTAGAGTAGGAGGACAATGATGGGAAAATTAGATACGCTAATCAAAGATTTTAATAAGCAATATAAAGAAGAGATTGTAGCAAGAGGTATTCCGATAATTCAGACCCAAAAGATACCATTCAGCAGTCCCCGAGCAAATTACATGCTATATGGCGGATTGCCGAGAGGACGAATCATTGAGTTTGCAGGGGAGGAAAATGGTGGTAAAACCACTACTGCTCTTGATATTATAGCAAATGCTCAACTCTTATTTGATGAGGAATGGGAGCAGGAAATCAAAGACCTGGAAGCAATAGATAAGAGGAAAAAAGAGCAGCAGGCAAGACTTGATTATCTCAAAGCAAGAGGTCCAAAGCAAGTGGTGTATGCAGATTGTGAGAATACTCTTGATGAGGATTGGGCAAGAAATCTTGGGGTTGATACTGACAGGATGGTACTATTAAAACCTCAAAGTCAGACGGCAGAACAGATATTTGAGATGTTACTACAAATGATGGAGACCGATGAAGTTGGATTGGTGGTTATCGATAGTCTTGGGGTTATGTTATCAGCTCAAGCATATGAAAAGACCATGGAAGAAAAGACTTATGGTGGTATTGCAGCGGCATTGACTCTATTTAGTAAAAAGGCAGAGCTATTATGCAATAAGTATAATTGCACCCTCATTGGTATAAATCAGATGAGAGAGAATATGAATAGTCCTTATGGCGGGATGACTACAACCGGTGGTAAGGGATGGAAGCATAATTGTAGCGTCAGATTGCTGTTCCAAAAGGGGTCCTATATTGATGAAAGAGGAAATGAAATCAAGAGGAGCGCAGAGACCCCGGCAGGAAATCAGGTCTTGATAAATATAGCAAAGACTAAAGTTTGTAAACCAGATAGAAGGGTCGGATATTATACCCTCAATTATGAAACCGGTATTGATAAGATAGCGGATACCATAGAGGTGGCATTAAAATATGGGATTATCAATCAAGCAGGAGCATGGTTTAATTTCGTAGATATTGAGACCGGAGAGATAATCACAGATGAAGAGGGAGAAATCATCAAGGTACAAGGTAAACCAAATTTGATTGAGTATCTTCAAAACGACCCTCATCTATATAATGAGATATCCGAAAAGGTGTCAGAGTTGATTTCAACTAGATAAATTGAGGGGCGAAAAGCCCTTCTTTTTTTACCTTTTTGTAACATTGGTCTTGACTTTTCAATCAATATGTTATATAATATTATTAAGAGATAAGGATTTTACCTATCTCCCAAAACTCATAAAACTCAGGAGGTATGAAAATGAAAAAGATTACAAGATTGATTGAGGTAAGATTGGGGACGGGGCTCTGGGGAGCAAGCACGGCAGAGCATACAAAAACATATATCCGGGAGGCAATAAATTCAGTAAGAAATTCAGCTAAAACTCTTGAAACGACAGTAATAACAGTTTCAAATGAGCAGGTAAATGTTTTGGCAAAGGGCACAGAAAAACAAATAAATGTTCTTGCTCAGAAAATTAGAAATTGTGTTATAACCATTGATGATATTAAAATAGTAGACTAATAAAGGGGTAGAAAAGTCTTGACTTTCATCTCAATATGTTATATAATATTATTAAGAGATAAGAAATAAAACAACTCACAAAACTCATAAAACTCAGGAGGTAACAAAGATGAAAAAGTACGCAGTGATTTACAGAGGCAAAAAAGTAGATGAGATAATGGCAGAGAGTCATTGGGACGCAGTGGTCGAAGCTGATAAAAGAGGATACTCAATCACAATGGTAGATATAGTGGAGGTGAGATAATGGCAGCAGCATATAGAGAGAGCAAAGGCCGATTCATCTTTCACAACGAAAACCCAAAAGGGTCATTAAGGGCAAGTGATTGTGTAATCAGAGCAATAGCAAAAGCAACCGGAAAGACTTGGGAGGAAACTTATCACGGATTATGTTTGGTGGGACTCAGTATCAAAGACATCCCCAGTGCAACTCCAACCTATAAGCAATATCTAAAGCAAGAGGGATATCAGATGGAGAAGCAACCGAGGAAGTCAGATAACACCAAATATACCGCAGAGGAATTCGCTAAGAAATATAGCAAAGGGACTTACATTATATCCCTGGCGAATCATCTATCAGTGGTACAAGATGGCAAGATATATGATACTTGGAATTGTAGTCACAAATGCGTAGGAAATTACTGGGAGGTGAGATAAGTGCTAAACCTACTAAAGGATTATAAAGGAGCGGTAGAAGTCAATGGTCAATCATTTGATAGCCTTGACTCCGCCCTCAAGGGACTAAAGAATTTTGATGGTCAACTTACCATAGTATTAAATAAAGGAGCAGGAGAGCGGGTCTCCCAAGCATCTCAGCAGGTCGAGGAGGTAGCGGGGGATAAGATATATAGAATCAAGGTCAGACAATATATGACCAGACCATCAACCCCGCAATTTGATTTCCATGATAAATGGAACAGCGGTAACCCAATGCCAATGAGAATCATGGTTGGTAAGAAACTCAAGGAAACCAAAGGCATGGTACAGATGGAATTATGGGGAGAGATTACAGAAGATGTAACAACCCACTGTATGAGATGCGGCAGGACCTTGACCAATCCAGTAAGTAAATACTTTGGTATTGGACCAGAGTGCGGTAATCATGGATACAATAACCCATTTGATGATGAGGAAGAACTCAAGAGAGCGGTCAAGGAAGTTGATAAGCAACTCAGAGAAATCAAGTGGACTGGATGGGTTATCAAATCTGCAATAGAAGAGGAAACATATTTAGGAACCAGATAAAAATTCTATATAATAGGTGAGACAATATCTCACCTATTATAATTCAAGAGGAGGAAAACAGATGTATACTAATATCAATTTCAAAACTAAAAAAGCTTTCAAAGAGGCAGTAGCAGCAGGTCAACCAATCAGTCTTTATTCACCGGGACTTGGGACCCCAAAGATGAACGGGACTGAATTTGTAGAAGGTCCTCATTATCCGGAACCACATAGATGGTATGCCGAGGTCAAGGTGGAAAATGGATTGGTGGTGAAAGTAAAATGAATGATATAGAAAAAGCAATAGAAGTTTTGAAAATGGAAAATGAGTTAATGCAATTTGACCCAATGACGGGTGAAATTGAACCTATTGAATTACAAAACCAAGACAATCAAGACTTATATAAGGCTAATTTGATAGCAATATCAGCACTTGAAAAGCAATTAAACGGTGGTTGGATTCCTGTGAGCGAAAGATTGCCAGAAGAAGAGACTTTCTATCAAGTAACTGTAAAATATGAAAATTTTGCAGGAGTATATTTAGCTACAATGACGGCAGAGTACAAAAATAAAAATTGTTGGCGAATTTACAGTCAACAACCTGCCATAGTAAATAGAAACGTAGTAGCATGGATGCCTTTACCTGAACCATATAAGGAGGCATAACATGGAACTATGCAAAGAATATCAAAGGAGGAAACAGTAATGAAAAAACAATATTGTGAAAGCTGCGGAAAGCTGTATAATGAGGCAGAATACTTAGTAGGTCAGTGTAATGACTGCGACCCATTTGAAGACCCTGAACTGTTGGAAGAATTATTTGGTGAAGCGGAATACTTAGAGGAGGAAGTATAATGAAAACAGGAGTTACTAAGAAACAGTTAGTCAAGAGCTTAGGGGAAACCCTAAGCCTGACCCGCGAAGGTATAAGCCATTTGGAATTAAAGGATAATGATACAGTCATAATACATTGGAATCATGGATACCAAAGAGAAGTTAACATAGCATGTGATAGTGGATTAGCCATCATAGAAGATGTTGTAAAGAGTATCGAATATTAAGAAAAATTCTATATAATAAGTCAAGGCAGGTAACCACTCTTGCCTAACTCATAAAACTTTAAGGAGGGCAAATAATGGAACAGTTATTATTTATCTTAGTTGCAAACTTACCAATATTATTGGTTGCTGCATACATAGAAAAAAATAAATGGTTTTAGGGTTTATTAGGACAATTTTTAATACAAGGAGGTTAAAAATGAAACAACTAAAAAATATAAAAGCATTTACTAAAACAGAACTAAACAAACTAATAAAATGGAGCAGTAGCAGATATAACGACTATAAAAAAGTTGATGTAGTAAATGACATTTTAAAAATTATTGATTCAGGACAAGACGCAGAAAAAGAATATACAACAGGCTCATTCTGTGAAAAAGGTACAAACGGAATGAGAAGCGGCTCAAATTATGGAATGACTTATAAATTAAAAACTGAAAATGCAGGCTGTATATGTTATGTAGACTTAATCTTGCCATCAGGGGAAGTTATTTCAAGGTTACATATAAATATAAATTAATAAGGGTTTACCAGATATAAAAATAATAGGAGGTTAAAAATGAAAGATTACATAGAACGAAGGGCCATGGAGATTGCGGAATATATTATAAGTACTCAATCCACCGTAAGACAGACGGCTAAAAAATTCGGCGTCAGCAAAAGCACAGTTCATAAGGATGTAACAGAGCGTCTTCCCAAACTGAACCCTCCAGCTGCAAACGAAGTAAAAAAAGTTTTGCTTAAAAATAAGTCTGAAAGACACATTAGGGGAGGTAAAGCTACTCGCTTAAAATATAAAGAAGCATATGAGCATGAAAAAGCTCAGCAACTATTAAATATAGCAGGTCAGAAAGGAGTTATCGATAACATTGAACACAAGAAAGCACAGCAAAGCGCAGGAGTCAAGAGTAGCAAAAAATCTGAAAGGAAAAAGGCAACCAAATAGCGGGGCAACTCCCTTTTTTAAAGGTGATGTTAAAACAGAACACTTTTGTATAGAATGTAAAACTGCTATGACCGAAAAAAAGTCAATGAGCATAAAAGCTGAATGGATTGACAAACTGAAAGAAGAAGCATTTGCAATAGGGAAACCATATTGGGCGGTAGCATTTAATTTTGGAGGTTTAGGAAATCAAGAAAACTTCTATATAATAGATGAATCACTTTTTAAGCAATTACAAACTTATTTAGAGGAGGAAATATAAAATGATGAACATGACCGCAAAGGTATCATTTGAATTGACCAAAGAGGGTAAAGTAACGATTGCGGTAAATGGAAACAAAGCAGCAGTAAAAGCGGGACTCCTATTTATTGTAAAGAGAATGGCAGATATTGAAGAAGTACCAATGGAAGATTATATTGATGAGATGAGAGCAGCAGCAACTTTCGCAAAAGAGATAGCAAAAGACCCTGGTATTATCCTTTCAGAGATTCTCAATAACCTATTTGGGGGAGATGACGAGGAACCAGAGGGATGTGATGGGGACTGCGATAACTGTGATAGGTATGAGGAAATGCCTGAGGAGATGAAAGAGTTTTTCGATAAGATGTTTGGGGGGTTAAACTAATGAAGGCACTTGCTATAAAATATAGACCAAAGACATTTGATGATGTAGTAGAGCAAGGAGCAGTCAAGAAAATACTGCAGGAGCAATTAAGGACTAAAACTCATCAGAACTGTTATCTATTTACTGGCGGGGCGGGAACGGGTAAAACCACCTGCGCCCGCATCTTTGCAAATGAAATCAATAACCATGAAGGTAACCCGATTGAGATTGATGCAGCATCCAATAATGGGGTTGAGAATGTGAGAGATATCATTGATAGTGCAAAGTTCAAAGCACTTGATGCAGCATATAAGGTATATATCATAGATGAGTGCTTCCATGCGGATACCTTAATTAATTTGGCAGATGGCACTAAGCGTCCAATAAAAGATATAGAAATTGGTATGGAGGTAAATAATCTAATCGGAGATGGAATAGTAAAAAATGTATTTAAGAACTTGACTTCTTTAGACCGATTATGTATAATAAAATTGACAGATGGTTCTCAGATGCTTACCACCAAAGACCATTTATTCTTTACTAATAATGGATGGATAGAAGCATCTCAACTAAATGAGGAGGATATTATATATGAAGGATTTGCAGTGTCAGATATGTGGTCAAAGATTTCAAAACAAGACATTCAGAAAGACCTGTTCAAAAGATTGCATGAAGAAACTGATATCAAGGAGCGAGCGTCAGACAATGCAGTCAAAAGCAGGGCAGAAGCAGAGGGAAGAGAGTTCGGCCAGAATGAAAGCTCAAAACCCAATGCATCAACGAGCCAACGTAGAAAAGATGATAGAGACCAAGAAAAGAAATGGGACTCTCAATCAACCATTCAAGATGAGAGGCGGAAATGGGAAATACACTCCAGAGCAATTAACCCTATTCCAATTTCTATCAATGGATTGGATTTTAGAATATCTGATTCCTACAAAGATACCGAGGGGAAATGGATACCCAACCTGCTACAAAGTAGACCTCGCATTACCAAGCAAAATGTTAGCGATAGAGGTGGATGGGAGAGCCCATGGTTGGAAAAGTGGTTTATCGAAAGATTTGAAGAAAACGGAATTGCTCCAGCAATTAGGGTGGAAAGTATTGAGATTTACCAACCAGGAAATAAAAATGAATCTTTCGAGAGTTATATTGGAGATAGAGAAAAATCTTTAGGATTTATTGAGCTTTATGATTTAGAGGTAAGCGGTCACTCATCATACTTTGCAAATGATATATTAGTTCATAATTGTCATATGTTATCAACCGGGGCATGGAATGCAATGCTTAAGTTGATTGAGGAACCACCTGCTCAAACCGTATTTATCTTCTGCACCACTGACCCTCAAAAGATACCAGCAACAATCATCTCAAGGGTACAGCGATACGATTTCCAGAGAATCACCTATCAATCAATAGTGGATAGGCTAAAGCAAATCCTTGATTGGGAGAATGAGACTAATCAAGAAGATATCATTTACGATATGGAGGCACTTGGTTATATAGCGAAATTAGCAGATGGCGGGATGCGTGATGCAATTACATTACTTGATAAATGCTTAAGCTATGACCTCAATTTGAGCGTTAAGACGGTGGTAGAAGCACTTGGTACGATTGATTATAATATTATGTTCGACCTAACTGATAATATCATTGACGCTAAAGCAGATGAGGTGGTCAAGATTATTGAAGAGGCTCATAGAAGCGGTGTTGACTTAAAGCAATTTATGAAACTCTATATGAATTTTCTATTAGATGCTTATAAGTATTTCTTGATAGGCGATTTTGAGTATTTACAGATTCCATCAACCTATGAAGAGGCGCTTAATGGATATACTGATGAGGAGTATCAAGATATCAAGGAGTTACTTGATGAGGTAATCAGACTTAATGCAGATATCAAATGGGAGCCAAATCCTAAACCACTCATCGAAGCAACCTTGATTCTATTGTGTCAGGAGGTAGAGCAATGCGGGATATGAAATATTTAGAAGAGAAAAGACTCAAGGTATTGGAGGAAATAAAACCAATCTGTGAGGCATTTGCTATTACTGATTATGACTATGAAATCAATGATGATATATATACCGAGGTATTGAGACTCGATAATACTAAAATAAACTGCTCAATCAACTCAATTAGTGCTATCATTGATGAGGTAATAGGATATCTATTCATCAATTATTATTGTGAGAATCGGAGTTTAGGAGCGTTTGAGACTCAGGTCAAGAATAGAATTACCAGTACCTGGATGAAGAAGGTGGAGGAATGATTGGTCAAACTAAAGTATTAGAAAATATCAAGAGAATAGCAAATGGTAACTTCCCACGATTTAGCATCATATGCGGTCAAAAGCATGGAGGTAAAAAGCTCATAGCAAAAGAGATAGCAAAGACCCTCAATGCTCAGTTGATTAGCACTGATGTAAAGGTAGATACAATCAGAGATATCATAAAACTTGCCTATAAGCAGACGGAACCCACCGTTTATTTATTAGCAGATGCAGACAAGATGAGTTTAGCAGCAAAGAATGCTTTACTCAAGATAACCGAGGAACCACCTCAAAAAGCATATTTCATAATGACCATCACTGATATAAATAACATTCTTCAGACTTTGAGGAGTCGAGGTACTATAATCAATCTTGACCCATATACCCCAAGCGAATTACTGAGATATGCAGATGAAAAGGGATATGACCTCAATGAAGCAGAGGAGTATATCGTAACCAATATTTGTACCGTACCTGGTGAGATAGATTTGATTGTGCGATATAATATAATTGAGTTTTATAAATTTGTAGAAACTGTAATCAAAAATATTGGGGTAGTCAATGGAGCAAATGCCTTCAAGATAGCATCAAGATTTAACTATAAAGAGGGAGATGGTGGTTGGGATATATCACTATTCTTTAAGGCAATCATGTACGCCAGTAGGCAATTAATGATTGAGACCCCAAGTAGAGAGTTAAAGGATACCATCAAGGTGACCAGTAAATACTTATCTCAATTAAGTATCAATGGAGTCAATAAAAGCTCAACTGTTGATATGTGGATATTGGAAACCAGAGGGGTATGGATAAAGGAGGGGTAAAATAATGCAACTACATGAACTCAAAGAGCAGTTGGTTAAAAAGATTGTACAACCGCTTTATATCTTTACTGGCGAAGAAGTAGCGGTAATGGATATCTATATAAAAAAGATATCAGAGATAATGGGAGTACCAGCTAAGAGGATGGACTCAATATCATCAATATATAGCAGATTACAAAACAATACCTTTATGAATAAACCAAACTGCTATGTAATACGAGATGATAAAGACTATTTAAGGCAAGAAAAGATATGGGCGGGATTAAACAGCGGGGTAACTCAAGGCAAGAATGTAATCATCTTAATATATACAAACCTTGATAAAAGAAGTAAATTCTACAAAGCTCATACCAATATGCTGACGGAATTTGAGAAATTGATTCCAAAGGTTTTGGCAAAGTATATCAAGAAGGAAATCGGATTGGAAATAAATAAAGCAATCGAATTTGCTAATCTATGTGATTGTGATTATAGCAGGATATTACTTGAGTGTGACAAGCTGACTCATCTATCAAAGGCAGCAAACGTAACTATAGAGCAGGCATATGAAATAGCAATCCAAGAGAAATTGATTTACTCATCCCCAAAGGATGTGATATTTGAATTGATTGATGCGGTATGTAGACGCCAACCACATAAATCTTATGAGCTATGGCATGAGCTGAAGAAAGTCAATGAGAATCCATTGGGAGTCATCAGTCTATTATATAGCAATATCAGGTCAATGCTCCTCGTACAGAGCGCAGGGGGCGGAGATATATCAAATAGGACCGGATTAACTGCCTGGCAGATAAAGATAGCAAGAGAGAAAGGTAAGCATTATAGCATAGGCGAATTAGTCAAGGGATTGAGGAGTATCAGAGAAACCGAAAAGGGAATTAAAACTGGGGCGATAGACCAAAGTATAGCATTGGATTATATATTAGCCTCTTTACTTTAGGGGGAGTTGATATGATGGAATTTAGAAAATGCAGCATATGTGGTAAAAAGTTTATCCCGGCACCAATGCATATGTATAAGACTAAAAATAGTCATGGAACAACAAAGATACAATGCTCATATACATGCTATAGAAAGGCAGGTGGAGATGATGGAAGATATAACCGGTATACTAAAACCGGAAATTATAGGAAAAAGTAACATTTGCAGACGATGTGGGAGGAAGCTTAAGAATCCGAAATCAATTGAATTGGGATTTGGTAATACTTGCTATAAGAAATTCATGGCAGAATCAAACTATAAACCATTATTCGAGGTGAGGAAAAGTAAATCGGGAACAAAGACGGAAGGCAGCAAAGAAAAAGCTGACGCATAAAGACCTAAAGGTAATCACTGAGCAAGAAGCATATAATGCAGTAGGATTTACAGTCAGGCAATATAGTGCAGCTGTGATGTTATGCTTGAAAGATAAATTAGGATTTGGTCCAGTGAGAGCCCAGAGATTTATGAATAATGTAGAAGAATTATTCGACTCAATCAATCAAGGCTACTTAAGTTTAGATGATGTTATTCAAACCGTTGAGGAAGAACTCAATATAAGGATAAAATAGACTTTGACATTGAAAAGAGTCCAAATATGTAATATAATAATATCAAGAGAGAAAGACTGCTCTTGATATTATTATGTAAAGGAGGAAAAGCAATATGAACTT
>JAKPKF010000173.1 GCA_029553845.1 bacterium
AAGTTCAGCTTCCATTATTTTACCTTACGGAAGTGGCAATCTTCAGAATATTCCGTCTGAAGCTAGAAAAATGTATCGCGCTGACCCTGGATGGAAAATCGTTCAGGCTGATTACTCTCAGGCTGAAGCGGTGGTCGTTGCGCATCTTACTGGAGATCAAAAGCTGATTAAGATGTTTTATGATTCCTTCGGTTTATCAAAGACGGAGAAGAAAGTCTACGACATTCATAAGATGACTATTGCGAATATGCTTGGGATTGATGTTAGTCAAGTCACGGCGGAACAAAGGACGGCGGGAAAAACAATCAGACACGCTTGCGTAGACTCTGAAACAGAAGTTCTTACAGAAAGTGGATGGAAAAAAATCGCAGACTTTGATAAGAGTATTGATAAAGTAGCTCAGTGGGATAAGGATTTGAGTATAAAGTTTGTAACTCCTAACGAGACAGTATGTTACAGATATACAGGAGAAATGTTTAAATTCGAGAACACAAGCATAAGCCAACTTGTATCTCCTAATCATAGAATGCCAAACTTCTATCGCAAAACAAGCAAACTTACTGTAAGTCTAAGTGAGGAATTAGTTAAGTCAAATAATGGCGATAGAACTCTTCCAATATCTGGTATCATTAATCAGGCTGGTTATCAATCACTAACAGTAGACTTCATCAAATTATTTGCAGCTTTTCAAGCCGATGGCTCTATACGAGAAAGAGGTAATAAAAAAGAACTTAACTTCTTTCTTAAAAAGGAAAGAAAGATTTTACGACTACGTGAATTACTGACTAATTGCAGTATCAAGTGGTCTGAATCTCCAGCTTCAGACGATAGAACTATGTTCTATATCTCATATCAAACAAACAAAGAACTTTTTGATTTTATTAAGCTTGTTAATAAGAGATGGGGAGCTTGGGTACTTCATTTATCAAGTGAAGCTATGATTGCAGCTATAGAAGAAACAAGATATTGGGATTCCTCAGCTAGAGGTGATTCATCTTGGGCATACTATAGTAAAGAAAGAGATAACTGTGAGTGGGTTATGACTATGGCGCATCTTGCTGGGTATAAAGCATTTATTAACGAAGATCATCCTACAGTATTTGTGTGCAGTATATCTAAGTTAGATAGAACATATTTAACAAAGACGTATAGATCTGTAGAGATGTATGATGGATTTATTTACTCAATGCAAGTACCATCTTCATTTTATCTGATAAAGAGAAATGGTAAAATTTCAGTAACAGGAAATACTTCCTATTCCGCAGGGCCCTTAGTCCTCGCCAACAGACTTGGAATCAAAATGGGAGATGCAAAGAAGCTTATGGAACTTTACCATAAAGCAAATCCTAATCTCCGAATGTGGTATCAGCAAATTCAAGAGGAGCTCAAACGAAGCAGGACACTGGTTAATTTACTTGGTAGAAAGCATAGGTTTCTTGACAGGTGGGGAGACAGTCTCTTCCGCAGCGCATACTCCTACATTCCTCAATCTACTGTAGGTGACTTGCTGAATCTTGCTCTACTCAAGATTTACCACGGGCAAAAAGCTCTTCCTTTTGAAATTAACATCTTGCTTCAACTTCACGACGCAGTCTATGTCATGACAAGAGAAGAGAATGTAATGGACTTGATCAAGTACTTGCGAAGCAATATGCTGATTCCTTTGAAATGTAACAACCTTGAGTTTATGATAGACGTTGATTTCAAGGTCGGAGATTCTTGGGGTGAAAGTGAAGATGTAGAAATTAACTGGAGGGAGAAAGATGTATAACTTAAATTCACTAGCAAAGAAAATAAACGAAACAGCCCATGAAAAAGGGTTTTATGACAAGAGGGAAAGCAATGAAGCTTATATGAACAGAGCTTGCGCGAATCTCCACGATGAGGTAAGCGAACTTCACGAAGCTTTTCG
>JAKPKF010000177.1 GCA_029553845.1 bacterium
ACGATTATTACGCCAGGCCCGATCATCTTTCTATCGAGGATGATACTCACTCCAGAATAGTCCTTGCTTTCAATTTCCGAGGAAATATAGTCTCCAAGAATCGACTGATCCTCATCCGATGATAGCTTGATCTTTATTGAATACTTTTGATCTGAAGGTAAAACAGCCCAAATCTGATAATGATACATTGCATCGCATGAATAGAGAGACAAGATTATTACTATCGTTATTAAAGCGCCTTCTATTATTGGAATTATTTTCTTCATGACCGCATTGGCCTCCAAATATCAATTATATCAAGCGAGAGAATATATTTCCATCTTCTTCAGATCTGCCTTGCTTTAATCATGGCTCACTTTACTACAAACTAGGATCATTTCAGCTGCCAGTTTATTTTACAAGGTTTGCAAGTAATATAAGCACAATATCAGAACTATGAAGAGCTTCATTGCAGAACTCTCTATTCTTGAGGTTGAGAAGATGAAGATCATCTTGGGCACTGTGATCAGGTTAGGATAAATTAAGACCTCAGTCTTTGGCACATTCTTTCACTTGGGTCTGTATTTCTTACATGATCGTAGATTTGCATAGCTAAGTCTGTCTAATTCTTAAATGACAAATGAGAATAAATTGTTGACGATAGTGCAAATATATTGTATAATATACAACAAATTGATGCTGACTTAAGAATTCATTAGAACATTAAGAACAGTATCGACAGCTGTTTCTAAGCTGTATTTCCTTAAGAGGAGGTTTCATATGAACAGGGTATCGAAAAAACTATTGGTTTTCGCTGCTTTGCTTTTATTGCTGGGAGGAGAAGTGATTGCACAGCAAAAGCTAGTAATAGGCTTCTCTGTCTCTACTCAGGTAAATCCTTTCTATGTTGCTATGGCTGATGGAGTAAAGGAAGAGGCAGCTCGACAGGGTATTGAGGTATATGTGCTTAATGCTAACGATAAGTTGGATAAGCAGATAGCCGATGTAGAAGACTTGATTCAGAAGAAAATCCAAGTACTTCTGATTAATGCTACACATGATGGCGCAGTGGCTGTCGTAGAAAAGGCTGCCAAGGCTGGAATTCCAGTCATTACCCTTCAGCGAGAGATTCCCACTAGC
>JAKPKF010000187.1 GCA_029553845.1 bacterium
AAAGCTATGAAGGTAACAGGAGTTATTGAAAATTTAAAGAAAGGGGGATCAGATACAGACCCTTTCTACGTTATGGAGATAGCAGGGCATACAGTCTTTTCTAAGAATAAGGAGGTAGAAAAACTTCAAGGTCAAAGTAATGTTTGGGAACTCACTGAAACTAAAAATGGCAAGTTTTTTCTTAACGTAGAGAAACAAAACCTCCCTCAACCTTCCCCTTTCCCTGCAAAGACAGAAAACAAAGGGTTTCAGTACAAAGCTGATCCAGACAAGGTTTTCTCTCAGGAAGCAGGAACTGTTCTAGCTTCAGCTACAGGGATAGCTAAATCTTTCATTGAAGCTGGAGTATTTAAAAATCCAGTTCATAATGAGATTGGCGATTTTATCTCTGAGCTTTACGAGTATATTTTTAACAAGAAAATTAAAATTGACAAGAGTATAAAACTCCTTCAGGAAGTTTCTGACATTTTTGGAGAATGTGAGGCTAAAAATGAAGGTCACTAATAACTATAATCTTCCTCAACCTTTTTATAAAACTCTAGCTAGCTTTGCTGGTTGGAAACCGAAACAAAGTTCTATAGGTGTAACTACTCTCATTTCTCCTCCACTCCCTAGGATGGTAAAAATGACTAAATGGGATGAGATAGAGGTTGATGCTTCCGATTTCATCCCTATCCTCCTGGGGAATGTAGCACACTTTGTTTCTGAATCTAACACTGGAGAGGAAGCTATAAGTGAGGAATGGCTTAACCTGGAATTAGATGGAATGAAACTCGTAGCTAGACTGGATAGATATGAGTTTAAAAGAAAAGCTATTATAGATTACAAAGTCTCTAAGATAGCTGCCTTCTACGATGGAGTCAAGGAAGAATGGGGTTTGCAGTTAAACATCTACGCTCATCTTCTCAGAAAGAAGGGATACCCTGTAGAGAAGATTGAAATTCATGGGATCTTAAAGGACTGGTCTCCAGGAGCGGGTAGATTCAATCCCTCATATCCTAAAATTGGTTATCAAATATTTCCAGTAATCATCATGGAAGATGAAAAAGTAGCAGAGTATATTAATCAAAGAATATCCCTTCATAAGAGAGCTGAGCAATTAATTCTCTCTGAGGGAATTGAAAGACACTGGAAAGAGTTTCTTTGTACTCCTAAAGAAAGATGGAATTCAGGAGATACCTGGGCTGTAAAGAAAAAAAATAATAAGAGAGCTACTGCATTATTTCAGGATGAGCTTACTGCTAAGAGATATTTGGAAAAATTAGGAACAAATTATGTTCTTGAAAAAAGAACAGGTATAGACATGAATTGCCTGTATTATTGTAATGTAAGGAGGGTTTGTGAATATGGAAAGAGTGTTTGTAGGTAATGAGAATCCTTGTTTATCAGTTTGTGAGGAAACTCGTTGTGCATTCCCTGGTTATGAGTCTCTCTGTGATGTATTTAGTAAGGCTATAGCTAGGGCTGCTACAGGCAAAGGAAAGGAACGTCACGCCTCACCTGGAGAAAAATTTGAAGATCAGTTTATCTGTAGGGGAACTAGAGAAGAAGGTCACGGAGCACCTCGGTTTCAGGCAATAAAGAAAATTACTGAAGCTAAAAGGTTAGATAAAGATGCTGCCATTAAAGAGCTTCTTGATGCTATGGTTTATTTAGCAGCAGATGTTATAGTATTGTCAGAAGAATTAGAGATTACAAAGAAAAAAGGAGGGGAAGATTGGTAGGATCTATTTATTGTGCTAAGTGTGAAAAGGTAATTCAATCTCCCTGTGGTTGTAAATTTGGCAAGGTTTATATTAGGTTGAATTGGAACAATAAGAGGGAAAAATTTTATAGAGACAAAGCAGGAGAGCTATTCTCCTATGACGATGCTTTTGCTCAACTGTACGCAATGAATATTGAGATTAAGAAAGGGATCTTTAAAATTGATAACTGGAAGTACGAGACGGTTAAAAGTATGCTCTTCGAAAATCAAGTTGAGTCCTGGTTAGAAGAAAAGAGATTAGAGGTAGAGCACGAAGAGCTAGCTCACGAAACCTTTAGGGTTTATGAGAGCTATAACCGTAATCATTGGCAAGACTTCTTTGGAAAATATGATGTAAGAGATATTAAATACGCTCAGATCAAAGAGTTTGCCAGGTTTAAGATGGAAGGGAAGAGTAAGAAGATGAAAAGAAATATACTCCATGCTCTTCATACCTTATTTGTTTGGCTTAAGAAGAATGAGCTTATGAAAGAAATGCCTGAGTTTGAGGTAATAA
>JAKPKF010000189.1 GCA_029553845.1 bacterium
AAAGGAGAACTTGATGCGTTATTAGTCAGGTCATCCTTTATGATAACAAACGAAGAAGAGAGTTAAATAAAAAAATATGGCAAGACCTAAAAATGTATTTTCTGCTGGAGACCCTATCTTAGCAGAAGAGATAAATGAAAATTTTGAAGAAGTGTGGAAAGAAGTTAATCTCTACGGAGAGAGTGAAGAGGGTTCAGATGCTTACGCAATAGAGTTAGGATTAACAGAACTCAAGAAAGGAATGATTATTGCTTTTAAGGCAGATGTAGCGAATGTTAATAGGACATATACTACATCTTGCACATTAAATGTTGATAATCTCGGAGCAAAAGAAATACTAAAGATTAGCGATGATGGATTGATAAGATTAGATAGTGGCGATATTCAAGCAGGTCAGATAGTTCTTGTTGTCTACGATGGAACGCAATTTCAATACATTAACAAACCAATAAAGTATAATCAAGGAGCAGGGTACAGAAATACTTCAGCAGGTAGTGGGGACCAAACGATAGCTCACGGACTTAAATCTATTCCTAAAAAAATAAGAATAATCGGCACTATAGATAGTGAATGCGGGGGGGAAGTTTTAAGTAGTATCGGGTCTGCGACCTATTATAAGCAAGAACTCATTGAGGGATACTATAAAGAAGGATATGCACAAAGAGTGATTGCACCTGGACTTGGTGCTCTAAATGGAGTATATATTCTATTCTGTGGGAATAAACAATCTGGTGGTGGAAAAGGCAATGTAATAGCAAGAATTAAGAGCGCAGACAAAACAAACTTTGTTTTAGAGTGGACAATAGAAGGAACTCCTCCTCAGGAATCAACAGAATTCTTGTGGGAAGTAGAAGCATAAAAATATGATAACATACAACGGAGCAATCATAGACCCGATAGACGAGCGAGATTACCAACTTGAAGAAGTTGGAATGTTTGCTCCTGTCAATTGGATAGAGAAAAAAGGAATAAGGCAGTTTGAAGTCAAGGACCAAAGTCAGTCAAGTTCCTGTGTTGCCAACGCCGTAGCAAAAATACTTGCCATTGAGAACTACCTTGAAGAAGGCAGATACTTCCCCTTGTCAGCA
>JAKPKF010000206.1 GCA_029553845.1 bacterium
TAAAGGTCACATTTTTTGAGGAAGGGAAAATATCGTATAAATTACACTTTTCAAGGGTTTGTAAGAATAAAAGCCGTCAAACCATATCGCTCATAGAACGCTTGTAGACGCTTGCACATAAAGACTAGTAGAGTTTGTCGCCTTTCTATATAGGATTGATTGTAGGGCTTCCTCGTGCGTCTGCGTGGCTATTAGAACAAGAACGCGTGTTAGGTTATGGTGCAGGCATAACAGGGGCAGGAGGAGCTGGGGCTATCTCCTCTTCAGGTGTACTATAATTATCGGTTTTGTAATCTGACATTAGTTTTTCCATGTCGATATATTCAATATCAATAAGCTGTGTTCCCAAATATTCAACATCTGCATCAGTTAGTTTTGCAAGAAATGTATTCTTGATAAATTGCTGAATACTTCTGATTTGACCTTTCGATAGATTAAGAGTAGTTTCATCAATTCTTATTTCTAGACTTTCCGACTCTACAATTTCTTCCAAATCATCATCTCCTAGGTGATATAACCAAAATGTAAAAGTAAAAAAGCCATCCTTATAAAGATTACCGTAAATTTGCGGAGAATCATCGATAACTTGAATATGCTCTTCTTCAGTATCAAAAGTCATTACACTATCAAAGTAGAAATTATTTGTTATTTGTCCATAATCATAATTAAATTTTATATTTAGCAATGGATACCCGACTGGTTCAATAAAGGCTACCAGCCTAATGCTAGTTCTTTCGTCTATTTCTAATTCCATTGAAACATTATAAAAATCATATCCAGTACTAGAATTACTATAACATTTGTACTCATAGAAATGATATTGCCGATTGTTCAATACTTCCTTTCTTGCTTCTTGCTCTATGATCTTAATCGGTTCAGCACTGAAGAGAAACATGGCTTGAATAATCAATACCATTATTAATACAAATTTTTGTTTCATACAAATAGTATATGCCTGGCATTGCAATATATCAATTTATTAATCAGAATCAATCTTCGCAGGTTCTTAATGCTCTAGCCAACGGTGTACGGTCATTCTTTGTAGCCCAACATCGACAAGGTATCTCTCCCATGTCTGCGTAACATTTGTTACACAGTCAAGGTCTGTTCTTGCTCTAGGATTTCTCAGCTGCTCCCTAGCTTCGTATAACTCTCTGCAAATATCGTTAAAGCTTCCAATCATCGCTATCTATGTCAACGGTCTGGGGTTGTCCACGATAGCCCTTGATTTCTTGGATATGCTCGGTCACTTTGCCTTCTTGGTCTGTTTCTCTGAGAATGATACCGACTCTTGGCAACTCTTCGCCTAGTTTCTTTTCGATTCTATCAAGTCGCTTTTGCTTCATAGTCCTA
>JAKPKF010000239.1 GCA_029553845.1 bacterium
GCAAAAGCGTTCCTGAGAGAAGAATGATATCCTTTACTAATAACATCTGATAAAGTCTTATCTTTTTTCTCCAAAACCTCACGAATGTCAATTTTAATAAAATTATGCTTACGAATATCTGGTAAAGATACCGCCCAAGGATATCTTACACCAGATAATGTTTGAGCTATTCGATAAAGTGTTTTGAGAAAAGGTTTTGATTCCCATATATGGGTGTATATCATCAACTCCAGATGTATCCTGCATTCATCAGGAAAATTTTCTTCAGATTCCACAAACCCATAATAAGAATTTAGAAATTCAGTAAGAAATTTCAACCTATTCTGATCTTTGTATCTGTCAATTGTATAATCAATCAAATATGGGCTTAATACTGGATTTCTTAACAATAACCCATGATACTCACCAAATGCAAGGATAAGAATATAATTACTTGTCGAGGTTGCCTTTATTGAATTGAAAACAACATTTATGCAATCTTCAATTTCCGAATAGATCTCAATATACCTCTTTTCGCTGATCACTTCATTTATAGTTAATTATTCCATCCAAAATGCCTCATTATTATCTCATAACCCTTTTCCACTGTATAATTTTCTTCAAGAAATTTATAGCCATTCTCGCCCATTTGTCTACGCTTTGCAGAATCTGATGCAAGTTCATTGACCATTGAATTAAATCCCTCCAAATCGCCATTCTCACACCATAGACCATATCCATTCTCTTCAGCAATAGAACCTATGTCAGTATTCACATCGGTAGCCATCAAAACAGGCATTTTATATTCCAGGTAAGACAATAAGCGTGAAGGGTAATTGGGTATCGTAAAGCGAGGATCAAGGAATATTAGACCCACATCACACGATTCTACCAGCTCATCATACTCCATTTTTGGTAGTGCTGACAAAAGTTGTGCATTCTCAGGTTTATTATCTTCAAACCATTGCGATATTTTCTCATACTCCGTACCGGAACCAACGACCATAAAATAACGATCATTCTTATCACGGTTAGAATCCAATATGCGTAAGAGGAAATCCAGTCCCTGCGGTTTGCCCAAATTACCTCCATAGATAAACACAACTGAATCGACAGGAATATCGAATTTCTTTCTGATTTTATCTTTGTCAACCACCGCATGATTAGTTGCCAACTCAACAGAATTGGGACATACCTCAATGTGTTCTGATTTAATCTCAGGATTATGTTCCAACAAAAATTGCACATTTGCAGGTGACATACATCCAATGTAATCTGATAATTGATACAGTTTCTGCTCCTTCTTTCTGAATAATCGGTATAAACCCCTTTTGGAGACATCATCCCAATATCAACGGCATTCTGCGGAAAGATATCTTTAAGTAGTAAGTAGGTCTTTGCTCTGTCTCTGGTTTTTATCTTCTCAATGATGCGTGTAAGCGTAATGGGCGGCGTAGAGTAGAGTATCAGATCAAATC
>JAKPKF010000258.1 GCA_029553845.1 bacterium
GAGAGAGAGTCTTTCAATAGTCCCCAGATGATGGTTCGTTTTGCATTAATGATTCTTTGAAGGCTCAGATTTTCTTTTAAAGTGCCGTATTTTTCTGATAATTCACAGATATAATCCTTCGCTTCCTGAATTATAGCAATATACGACTCTATCGTCTCTTCATCAACATCCTTATGCACAACACTGCAGCAACTGGAGCTTTGATTCAACAGCATCACCTCCAGTTCCGCCAGGGAGTCTTCAACCATCCGCAGGCTCGATAACAGGGATCTTATGTGATTCTCAGGCAGATTAATCTTCTTTTTCATTTTATGTATCGACAGAATGGTTTGTAAAGGTATTGAAAATCTATCTCTTAACTCCTGGTTTTTATGATGTCTGGTAACGGGTCATCAAGAACAGGACTTGAACCGATGCGAGCGTGAAGAAAATGCCCGGTGGGCATTTTTAGCGAAGCAGTCAGCCTGCAGGGCGGGCGTTCAAGTCATAGCAATAAAAAAACCGGCCTGTGACCGGTTTTGCTCCCCAGCCAGAACTTGAACCTGGGACCCCCTGATTAACAGGCAAATATGTTGGTTTCCACAGGTTTATACAGATTTGTATCTGTTTGTACCAATTACTTTTGTAGCAACTTAATTGTAAAAGATTTCACCGATCTATCCCGATATAGTCAAAATACTGGCCCCGAAACTGGCACCAGATTTCTTTAAATACGGAATTCATTTTGGTGGTAAACAGTCATACCAAATAGTTTTAACCACGGAACCTCTCTTTATTCTGAAATGACCTCTTCCATCGAAATCAACAATAACATAGTTACCTCTCTGCCAATAACCTTTAACAACTGAAAGCACATTTGTCCAATTCTTATTTAAAAGAGAATCTAAGGTTGGTGGATTGGGATGTCCAGGGGCTAGAAATTCAAATCTGCCTGGAGACAATTCAGAATCAATCCATTTATTAACTTTATAACTCCCCTTAGAAATAGAATTCTTAAGACCTACAGCATAGGAAGTCCCTAAATTTTGAAATTCTTTTGAAATAAGCCAGGCTCGCCTTGTAGCATCATAAGGTGATGCCCCTGCAATTAATGCTGCATGAATAGGGAATATGAAAACATTGTGAATTTCCTCTTCTGGATTTACATACTCGGCTCCAAGTGCTTCAACATCTTCGGGAAGTAATAGTGATGATTTTGGGGGAGTATTATCATTTAATAAATGGCCATTTATAGATTGCTCTAAACAATGGTATACTCCAGATTCAAGACGACTTGCAAGATCAAGGTCCTCTACACTCTTATCTAATCCATAAGCAATAATAATCCAGTCCACATCTAAGTCATTCTCCCAAATGTCAAGAATTCTTAGCAACTTCTTGCTCGCCTTTCTCAGATCTATTTTTTGAGGGTTTAACTTATCTGCATCATTGAAATGATCAAATACTCTATTGCTCGTTCCTTGACCAACATAGAATATTTTACTATCTCTTGGATCAATCAAAGCATAAACATACTTGCCAAGTTCTGATTGTTGTATTTCATCAAATGTCCTTTTTGTATTCATCATTTGATTTAAGTGGTTCTACTGCGAATTTAATGGAATTTGAGATCTTTGGCAAAAAAGATGGTTTATGATGTTTTCAGAGCAGTTTTTCGATTTACTTCTTGATTTTGGTGATGATTGGAAGGTTAATCAAGTGTCTGTTAATTCCTTAACTGAGGAGGTTGATGTTACTATCGAGTTTATCTCCAAGGTAGCAGAAGATCCTGACACACTGGAAGGCTGTCCTATTTATGATCATGCCCCTATTCGTCGTTGGCGTCATT
>JAKPKF010000271.1 GCA_029553845.1 bacterium
GAAGCAATAAATACTAGAGTTGTAGTTGTTACAAACAATAAGACAACTAAGAAAGTTTCTAACATTTTACTAGCATCTAAGGGAGATGCTGCTTTAGTTGCTGATATTATATATGCAACTCGTATAAAACTAAAGCATAGAGGAGTTAGAAAAATAAGAGAAACAGAACCAAGAAATTGGGCGGTATGTAAAAAGATAGCTGAGCTCTGTAATCAATTCTGTGAAGATTTTCAATTGGATACCCGGGAAGGTTTTATTAAATATATCGAACTAGGTATCAAGAAGATGGACGGTAATTATAATAACCTCCTAAACAGATTATCTTCTATGTCAGAAAAGATTTCAGATTTATATTCTGCTACATTGGAAATGGAAGATGATTCTGGTAATGCTAAAGCTATCCATGATTACTTCATAAAAAGGGTAGCAGATGTTACTGGTATATACGAATCATTTGTTAATCAACCAGATAAGTATATACACTTTGTAAGGCTAGATAAATTCTTATCTGAGAAAGGATGGGATCCCACCCAATTTATCGATGCTCAATTCGAATCTCTTGCTTGGTGTAATGGTTTACCCGAACCCAGTCAGATGTATAATGACAAGGCTATCGAAAGGTATAATAAATACCTATTTAAACATAAGAATCATTCACAATCAGAGGAACCTAAAGTAGAGGGAAGCCTCTGGTCAAAAATTAATAAATTATGAAAGCTTTTAAAAATCGTTTAGAGGAGATGGCAGAAGCCACTGTAAATGCTTTGGATTATTCCGATAGCAAAGTAGAATACCCCGATATTTCTATAGTTCAGAAATGGCCTAAGGAAATAATATTACCCTTGTATGATTTATACAAGAATACTAGGTATTCAGAATTAACTTCAATTCTTATGTATACTCAGCATCAGGCTAGGTTTGAAGAAATAGGAGAATTGATGCTTGGTATCGGATTAGTAGAGATGGTACATTATGATAAGCTGGGAGACTTCTTATTAAAAGCTTCTGATGTAATGGACACCGATATACCAGGAAATAATCAGTTAACTGTACATCCAATAATAGATCTTGGTACTTCAGCAGAATCTGCTTTAAGATTATCATTACAAGCAGAAAAAGAAACTCTAGAAGAATATTATAAAGTATTCGATTCTCTGAATAAAAAAGAAGAGTATATAAAGAGAAGTGATTATATTCCAGTTACCTATCTTATCCAGAAATTCATTGCTGATGAAGAATATCACATTTCTCTTTTAAAGAAAGCTCTGAAAGAATACGAGGATTCCGATGACGAGCCTAAGAAATGTAAATCAGTAACAGTAATCATATGAAAATCATAATTCGTAATTGTAACGTTGCAGAATTAGATATACCTCTAAAATATGCAACTAAGTTATATAACGAATTTGCTATCAGACACCCCAATGCCTTTTACCTCCGTACTAGGCAACGGGGTATGCAAAACTGGGATGGCAAAATAAAGTATATAACCAAGACTGGTCAATTTAAGATAGGCTTACTTCCTTCAGTATATAAAAGATGTATTGAACTTGGAATTAAGCCTATCATAGTAGATATGAGACAACCTTTACCTAAAGTCAGTAAAGTTGTAACTCAGATAGGTAAGTATAAATTAAGACCCGAACAAGAGAAAGCTGTTAAGGCAATCTTATCTAATAAACTAGGTGAAACACCTTTTCAGATTGGGGTATTAGATTATACAGTAAATGCAGGTAAAACCCTCATTATGTCTGCTTTATATTTATCCTATAAGAAGCAATTAAAGACTTTGCTTATAACCAATGACTCTGACTGGTTAAATCAAGCTAGAGATGAATTTAAGCAATATCTACCGGGAGAAGATATTACCTTTGTTCAAGGTAAAGTTTTAAACTGGAGTAATTTTACCATCGGTATGGTTCAATCTATTTCTCGTAATATGAGATATTATCAGAATGAACTTGCTAAGATTGATATGGTATTAATCGATGAAGCTGACCAAGGAGGTAGTAAGCAATATCAGAATGTGATCACTAGGTTATTTAATACCCGAGTTAGAATCGGATTATCTGGTACCATTTATATGAGTAAGCTTGCCAAGGATAAAGTTAAGAATATGAATTTACGTTGTTTCTTTGGCGATGTAATAGCAGAGTTTAAACTTAAGGACTCGATTAAGAAAGGGTATTCAACAAAGACAATTGTAAAAACAGTAGAAGGTAAACCTTGGTTTGGTAATTGGGAATCAGATTGTATGTCCTATAATGAAATATATGATGATTCCATTACCCATAATAAGATTGCCTGGACCATGGCATTAGATAGGTTGAAATGGAACCTTAATCAAGGTAGATATCCTGCTCTCGTAGTATGTAAGCATATTGCACACTGTGAAAATCTATGCAAATTCTTTAAAAAGAAGCTAGATAATAAATATAATATTGCCTGTGTTCATGTTAATACTCATACTAAATTAAGACAACAGATAATGAAAGATTTTAGGGAAGGTAAAATAGATATCCTGGTATCAACTACAATTATTGCTCGAGGTAAAAACTTCCCTAAGCTCAGATATTTGTTGAATACTGCCAGTATGGATTCTCAAGAAAAATCAATTCAGTTCTTAGGACGATTGGTAAGAAAGGATGAATCCAAATCCAAAGTTTACCTAGATGATTTACATTATCCTGGGAATTATTTAAGTAGGCATGGGAATCATAGAAGAAAGTATTATCAAGATCAAGGACTTAAAGTTATCCGGTTAAGTAAGCTCTGGGATAAGTACCCTAGACATAAGCCTTTTCAAGGATAATAATTTCTGACTATGAGTATATACTTTTTCTCCGTAGGAGGAAAGGTATATTACATGTTACGTTAAGAGGCATTAACCATTAATAATCATAAACAATGAAGATTCTACAAAAAATCAAATCATTATTCAATTGTTCTGTAATACCTCCAGAACATATATTCAATGGTATAGGAATAGAATATATAACTCCTATCAAAAAATCCAGGGATAAGCCTGATGAAGTTCGATATTATTTTATGATTCATTTTCAATCTGGGTTAGTAATCAAAGTTCAGATATATACTTCTGAAATAGAAGTACCACCCATTCTTCTGTCTATCAGGGAACTATTTATAAATGGTATAGGACATTCATATATTACTCTGTATCAAGATGAGATGATGGATGTTCAAATCATAAGATATTATCATAAAGAATTTTAAATTGGGAATTATGGCAAAGAAGAAACAAACTTTACCTGATATCAAGAATCAGGATCCCTTAGAACCTATTAATATTGCAGAACTGGGTTCTAATTCAGATCCTTGTTTTGGTATTGGTTATGACTTATCAACTAAAGAATGTAAACTATGCGGAGACTCAGAATTATGTGCATTCAAGATGTCACAGAATATGAATATCACAAGGAAAGAGCTAGAACAGAAGAATCAATACAAGGATTTGGATGTATTAGAAGACACGGTTGGAATCAAGAAATACATCCGAGGCTTGATTCGGAAAGGGAAAGAAAGAAAAGAAGTTATTACCAAAACCGTTGAGAAATTCGAAGTACCAAGAAAACGTATTAGAGAACTTTATAAGGAATGCAAAAAATAGAAATGATATGGGCTATGTTCAAGGTATACCTTAACAACCAAAATTACTATGTGAAACAAGAGGATATACTTGCTAATTTATGCGGCAATGGAAGCAGAGATGTAAGGAGGATGATGAACTCTCTTGGTATTTACAAGGGAGATCCCTCAACATTAACTTATGGTCAACTTTTAAAACAATGTAATATAATATGAACAAATTCAGATTTATCAAAGTAAGAGACGTAAAGTCTCCATCAAGAGGAAACAAAGGAGATGCAGGATTGGATTTCTATATCCCTGAAGATTTAACTCTACAGGATTTAGTAAAAGCTAATCCACAGTTAATATTCCATTGTGAAATACCTGAACCTGGTAAAGTAACACTTGAATATAATTCAAATAACCAGGTACAAGTAATTTACATTTCTCCATTTACCAGAATACTTATCCCATCGGGTATCAAAGGTTTATTAGAACCAAGGTCTTCTATGCTGATGGCAGCAAACAAATCTGGTATATCAACTAAGAAAGGGCTTATCTATACTGCCGAGATAGTAGATTCTCCCTATACTGGAGAGATTCATATCGGTATATATAATACTTCTCATGAGTTTCAAATAATAGAAGCTGGAACCAAGTTAGTACAGTTTATTCATGTACCCATTTATCTTACAGAACCCGAAGAAGTAACTCATGAAGAATTCTACAATGATGCTCAGTATTGGGGAACAAGAGGTAACAATGGATTCGGATCAACCAATTAATAATCATAATATATGGCAACTTTAGATGAACTAGCGAATAGGATATCGGTATTAGAGAATCGATACTCAACTTTAAACAGTGTAGTGAACGGACATACTACCGAGATACATAATCTTGATACTAGATTAGATACTGCAGAATCTAAATTGAATAATCATGAGGAACGGCTTAAAACTCTAGAAGTTAAAGTAGAAGATCACGAAAGAAGACTACAACTGATAGAGAATTCTCATATAAAGTATACAGTATCAAGAAAGGTAAAATATCCCAAGAAAGCAGATCAGGGATTCTATTTGTATCTTCCTGAAGACCTTACGATTGATATTCTCATGGAATACAATAACGGAGTAATCAAACAGAAATGGAACTGGTTGAATAGAATTTTCAATCCACAAGGATTCGGTAAAGTATCATTCGACTTAGATAGAAACAGTGAGGGTCATATTAAAACTATCGTTCTTGGTCAGAACACAAGGTTATTAATACCAACTGGTATTCATATTGAAGAATTCACTCCAGTTAAATCCGTACTGAAAGCTGCAAATGAAGAAACTAATTCCATCAACAGTGGGTTAGTATACGGTATAGAAGTACTTGGTCAAGTTCCAGGAGATGAAGTAGTGGTAAGTGTATTCAACCCAACTTCTGAGATTATTGGAATCGAAGCTGGAAGTGTATTAGTTCAAGTATTACATTTATTCTCTTATCATACAGTACCAGAAAAAGAATAGTTACTATGGATATTTCTAATCTGAAAGAAAAAGCCCCTGAAATCAAACAGGGGCTTGAACTTGAGAATATGTATGAGATTGGCTATCGTCAATTAGACTGTTATAAACCCTTAGAAAGGTTACCAGAATATCCCATGGATATTAACAGTACTAAAAATCAATCTCTTATGAAAACCCTTATATCTCAAGTAGTAGAGGAGTTAATGGAGGGTTATGAATCTACTTCTAATATAAATGATATTCTAGAAAACAAGGGATGGAATACCAATTTATATACCGACATAGAAGAGATTCAGATAATCAACAATCTACAGAATGCTAATGAAGAACAAGCAGATGCAATAGGATTCTTCTTATCAGCTCTGATATATGCTAATATATTGCCAGAGGATATCTATAGTTGGGCAAACAAAGAACTGACTAAAGGGCAAAAGGCAGTAGAAAACTTAGAAGATGTAATGGCATTCGGCATTCATATGATTTTAGAGATAGATGCCATTAGTAGTATATTCAAAAATTTCAAGCTAATATCCGAAACAATTGAGGATAAAACTTCCGAGTATATAAAGGGATTCAAGGAAATGAGTCCAAATTTGCATACTGATGAGAAAAATATTTTGTTTCAGATAGTGTATGTTTTGAATCTTGCTAGAAATACTCTTAAGAATCGTACATGGAAACAGTCACCAGTAATAACTAAAGAACTAGAATTCCAGGATAGGCTGGTAGAGGCATTCTATTATTATATGGGATTCCTATCAATAATGGGATTTACTCCATTGGGTATATACGAGCTGTATTTCAAGAAAGAACGGTTGAATGAATGGAGAATCACTACACAATATTAATGAAAGGAGGTATTTGTGTCAGGTTGGAATAAACAATTAAATGGCTTAGAGCTTAATACAGAAGAGCAAATCCATTCATTAGAATTTGCTACTTCACAAGAAGCATGGGAAAAGTTAAATGAAGGATTTCTAAGACTAGAACCATCTTTATTTGCAAAAGGTGCTACCGCAAACAGTGGAGTAGCTGTGGTATATAACGTATTTATAAAAATACGTAAAGCTTGGGTAGACCCAGATTTTGATTATGGTAGATGTTTCAATTATAAAGAGACTAAGTGGACAAGCTTACTGAACAATTACATTGATTTCAATAAGCTTGATTTATTGCGTAGTAAGCTGAGAGTACTAAAAACCAAGTATAATCAGAATTACAACGTTACTTATATGTTTAATAATCATCACGATAACGGTAAACAATGTTTAATTGCTGCTACATTCTCCAAACGATTTGGGGAAGACATACCTGTTATTACAATGGTAATCAGGGCATCCGAGATAACAAAAAGGTTAATCTTCGACTTCTTACTAATACAACGAATGGCGGAATATGTGTACGGACCAGAACAATCAGTACAAATCAATTTATTTGCCACTCAAATGTATGGGAATGTAGAAACACTTCTGATGTATCATACTCATAAACCTTTGAAGAAGGTATTAAAGGGAACTGATAAGGAAAATTCTTGGATAAAGAGGTTGAATGAGGTATTTGATAAATTTCAAAACGGTAAAGAGAAAGATTTCTCTAGTTTTAAGGTATTCTTTAGAAGTTTTAAAGTGCTTCGACCAGATTTATATAAGGAAACATATAAATCTATGAAAGCAAAGGAATTACTTCTTGAATATGAAGATATCGAATATCCCGAGAATGTAATCTCTTACTCTCAACGTAAAGCATATAAGAAGAAACTTTTAAAACAGAAGAAATGAGAATTTATAGCAGTAGTTATGAGTTAATGTCTGAAATGGGCAGAGAACTCAACAGTTATGGTCAAACTGTAAAACCAAAGACTTACCAGAATAAGAATATTGAAGGTAATGAAGATTTTGTAACTAAAGAGATCATTTGCCAACAATATTGCTTAACTTCTTTGCAAGATCCAACGTGGTTATTCTTCTATTCAAGGTCTAGGGAATGGGCAGATGCTGAGTTCCAAGAAAGGATTGATACCTCTGATATAATTAATCCAGGTAAAGCTTGGGAATTAAGAAAAGATTTATGGGAACAGTTCTTGGTAAATGGTAAATTTGATTATACCTATAATGAGAGAATCATCCATGTTATTAAACCATTGATAAGATTACTGAAGGACGATAATGACACTCGTAAAGCAGTATTACCAATATTCAATGGTGATATGGACGGATTAGATACCGATTGGTATGATGGTAGTAGACGTATACCCTGCTCTATGTATTATGACTTCCTTATCCGTCAGAATGGTAAAGGAGAAAAGGTATTACACATTTGCTATCACCAAAGAAGTTCGGACTTTGTTACTCACTTTGGTAATGATGTATACCTTGCATGGAGACTAATGGAATATGTAGCTAAAGAGGTTGGAGTAAAACCAGGTTATTTGTATCACACCATAGACTCATTACATACTTATCAAAAAGACTGGGATAAGTTAGCCAGTTCTCTAAGAGTATTTGAGGATACTATCATATAATACATGCTTTATTTCTATTTTGTTTTGATGTCATTTTCGCAAAATGATTTAAAGTAACTCATATCAGGTTTAAGGAAGTAGGTCTGGGAAGATATACTTCCTTATTTTATTTAAAAAACTTCTAGTATGGAAACGAAATATAAGATTATAACCAATAAACAAGAGCTAAAGAAACTTATCCAATGCTGTAAGCAAACAGGTTATGCTTCTGTAGACTTCGAAACAAATGCAGAACCTCTTTATAACAAAAGCTTTAAACCTACCATACTATCAGTTACTTTTCAACCAGGTTTTGGATGTTCTATACCATTAGATCATTTTGAAACTAAAAAGTATACTTCTAAGGGATGGAACTGGAAAAAGATGCTTCGTAAATTTGGTGAAGAAGTAATTGAAAATCCAAATGTAGTTAAGGTTGCTTGGAATTATAAATTTGATGATCAGATATTTCAGAAGTATAATATCTATTATCGAGGAGTATGTTTGGATGGTATGCTTGCTAAATATCTCTTGAATGAAGAAAAACCCAATGACTTGAAGTCTATGGTAAGAAGGTATTTACCAGAATACGGAGATTATGAAAAGCAAGATAAATTCGATAAGATTCCATGGGATAAAAAAGAAATGGAACCTCTTTGCCACTATGGATGTCAAGATACTGATTATACTCTTAGATTAATGCTTTTCTTCGAAAAGAAGCTAATTGACTTGGGATTATATAATACTTACCGTAATTTAATCATGACTGCTTCTAGGGTATTAACTTCTGTAGAAAAGAATGGTTTATATGTAGATAGGGCATTCAACCAAGAATTGTTAGATTCCTACTTACCAAAGATAGAAGCAGCTAAGGAAGCAATATATAATTTGCCTAAAGTAAAGAAGTTTACTAAACTATATAATCAATCCAAGATTGAAAAATACATTGCTAAATTAGAGGAAGAGATAGAAAATTTAGACCCTAGAGTAGATAAGAGAAAGATACAATCTAGGGAACAAAAGATTGCTAATATACGAGCAGGAGTTTTTACTACGAAAAAGGAATTAGAGTTAATTAGACCTGTAAGTTTAGGTAGTTCAGTAGATTTACCTCAATTAATGTATTCAGAGGAAGGATTTAATTTTGAGGTAATCAAAAAGAATGATTCTGGTAAACCAAGTACTGATGAAGAAACTCTTACTAACTTAAGATTAACTGTCAAAAAACCTGATTCACCAAAGGCAGTATTCTTGGATAGTTTATTAGAGTTGAGAGGTTTAGAGAAAATGTATAAAACCTATATTGAAGGTTGGCATGAGAAAACCCAAGATGATGATAGATTACATGGAAGATTCCTTATTCATGGAACTACTTCAGGAAGGTTATCTTCAAAGGAACCAAATGCTCAACAAATACCTAAGACTTCAGTAGACCCAAATATAAAGAAGCAATTAGTTGCTCCAAAAGGAACTCTATATATTGCTAGTGACTTTAGTCAAGCAGAGTTAAGAATCATGGCTCACTTATCTGGAGATGAAACTTATCTGAATGCTTTTAACTCTGGTCAGGACCCTCACTTGGCAATTGCTGCTACCAAATATCATGTTCCTTATGAAGAAGCTTTAAAAATATATGAGGATGAAAATCACCCAGATCATAAGATATGGAAGGTAAGGAGAAAGCAAGCTAAACAGATTGCATTTGGACTTATTTATGGAATTGGTGCTAAATTACTAGCAGTAAAATTATCTGACCCCAAATCGGGTATCATAGTTACACCAGAAGAAGCCCAAAAGGAAATGGATATATTCTTTGGTCAACATCCCAAGTTAAAAACCTTCTTAAAGAAACAAGAGAAGTTCCTTAGAAAGAATGGGTACTTAGTTTCTTTATTTGGTAGAAAACGAAGATTACCCCAAATTTATTCTTCAGATAGAGGAGAAGAAGCTTATGCTTTACGATTAGCCTTGAATTTCCCTTGTCAATCTGCAGCATCAGATATGTGTTTATTTGGAAGTATATTAATATACTACCTTATGAGACAAGGAAAATTACCTTCTACAAAATCAGTATGCTTAGTCCATGATGCTAATTATCAAATCACTAAACCAGAAAACATAAACACATGGAGTATTTATGAGATGTGGCAAATTTATCGAAATCCTTTAACTAAACCCTATTTTGGTTTTCAGATAGACGATGTCACTATGGACATGGACTTTGTCATAGGTAGATCGATGGCAGAAGAATTACCCTTTATCCCAGGTTATGATTATAGGAAAATGCTTGAACCCGATTTTTCAGTAGAAGAATACATGGAAGAGCATAAGAAATATAAACATATACCTATTTCAGAGTATAAGAAACGTTTTAACAAACAAATGAAACAATATGAAGAAGATTTTAAACGGACCCACGGTATGGAGAGCTAAATGCCCAGTATGTGATTGTGAATTTGAATATGATGTAAGTGAAACTATAAAGGTTTATGATAAAACTACTCTGGATGTTTTTAGGATAATATCATGCCCAGGTTGTAAAACCAATATAAAGCATTCAGATTCAGTATCTACCACTACAGAAACGAGAAGAGAGGATACTATGACAACATAACTAATTAAAATTTTAGATTATGGAAAATGACACATTAAAGAAAGAGGCTGACAAGGTAATCAATGTAACTTACATGTTATCTGGAGTATTAGAACAATCATTCCAAGAAATGGATGAAATTTTGGATAGATTACACAAAAGACTTCACCATGAAGACCGAAGGTTAATCAACTCTATCCGAAAACATATAAAATTTCTCAATTCAAACATAGAATCACTCAGAACTCATTCACTTTCTAAGATGGATGAAGAAACAGTAGAATGCTTTGATGATACTACTCTTAGATTTTATGTAATCTTCATGAAATTACTTGAAGTTGCTGGTATAGATTACCTTTGCGATTTACGATTATACTCTCTGTATAATCTGTTAGACAAATATCAATCCCTTACTAGTTATCCCAAATTAGATTCTAGGGCTAAGATTGCTTTCCTACAAGTTAAGAGAGATATCGAAAATGGTCAGTATTCTGCAGAAGATATGAAAAACGTTTTTAAGTTGAAAGATGAAAACCGAGATAAATAAACTTAAGGTAGTATTTGAGGGTAGAACCTTAGAAATAGATATTCAAAAGGAATTATCTATCAATGAGAACTTATTAAATTCTCAGCTAAAGGATTCTCCCTCTAGTTATTATATACTTGCTTCATTAAGAGATAAGTATATAAAACAAAGAGATGCTTTAGCAAGAGAAAAAGAGGAAGCATATTCTGCTGCATGGGTATTTATAAAAGATTCCAATGAGAGGTTCAATAATGATTACGTATCTCATAAAGCTAATATAAACCCCAAATATAAATCTATTTGCAAAAGGTATCTAAAGGCTGCAGCTAAAGCTAATAAATTTATAGCTATCTGTAAAGCTTATGAGAGTAGAGAGGGCATCTTAAGAACTCTTAATGCCAATATCCGTAAGTTACAGTAGGAACTATAAAAGATTACTAACTAAATTTTATAAATATGTATAATTTACAACTTATATCAACTCTAGTAGCTAAGAAGCTTGGTAATAGTATTCCAGGTTTACCCGTAGAAAATAAAATCTTGGTATATTCTCCCAAAGAGATTAATACCACTGCTTCTGGTATTATTATTCCGGATATGGTAAAGGAAGGAGTTCCTCGTAAGGGTGTTGTTATTAAATCTGGTGTAATTACAGAAGAATATCAAACTTACAAGGACCACGTGGAAATCGGTCGTATAATCGAATATGGATTGTATGCTGGTAAAGAACATCAATTCGATAAAAACTGTTTACCTCAGGAATTACAACCCTTTTATGAAAAGGGTCTGTTCACCGTATTAGCTTTAAATGAGATTTCATACTCAGAACCCAATAACTTAGATTGATATGATTAAAGATAAGGACAAAAAGAAAAAGAAATTATCTTCTAGTGGCATGACTACTAAAGATAAGATGTTAGCCCGGAAAAAACAATTAGAATCCAAGGGTAATGGTAGTGGATTGGTATTCCCTAAAGAGGGAACCTTAAGAATGAGAATCAAATCCCCAGGCGATGATCAAGAATTGGGTATTGAATTGATTCAGTTCTATCTGAATAAAGATTTGGGAGGAGTTATTTCCCCGGCTACTTTTGATGAACCCTGCCCATTTATGGAAAAGTATCAGGAACTGAAAAACTCAAAAGACCCAGATGACCAGGAACTTGCAAAGATGCTGGTACCAAGAAGAAAATACGTAGTGGGTGGAATAGTATATTCAGATGAGAAAGGTACTAAGGTAGATTATGAAGGAAAAGATAAGGGAGTATTAATCCCAAGATCAGTATACCAGGATATTATCGACCTTTACTTGGATGAAGACGAAGCTGGAGATATGACAGACCCAAGAACTGGATACGATATAAAAATTATCCGTTCTGGTTCAGGTAAGAATGATACTACATATTCAGCTCGTGCATGTAAACCTACTAAACTTGACAAGAAGTATTCAGGTAACGTAGATTTGGAATCCATAGTAAGATCTCAGATTAAAGATTACGATGAACTGGAGGAAACTTTGGCATCATTCTTAAAAGAAGGAAGAGATTCTGATGAAGAGGATGAAAAACCAAAGAAGAAAAAGAAAGGTATTCATAAAGATCACTACATGGATGATGATGAACCTAAGAAGAAAAAGAGAAAGTATAAGTCAGATATTTGATAAATTGGTTTTATAAATGGTTGGTAGAGGAGGTAATTCAAGAAATTGGTTATCTCCTTTATTTATGTTAATACATTACAGTATGGCAAAAGGAAAAGTGGGTTTAAAAGTTCCCTCTAAAAACGAATTACTAAAGAAATATGGGTCATCAATAGTACTTGCTTCTGAAACAAAAGAAACAGGTCTATGGTTACCAAGTACTTTCTTTGCATTGAATTATACCTTTGGTGGAGGAATCCCATTTGGTAAAATCCTAGAAGTAGCAGGAGAAGAATCCTCTGGTAAATCACTTATAGCTTACAACTTTGCTTATTCATGTCAACAACTGGGAGGGCATGTAATATGGGTAGATGCTGAACAATCATGGATGAATTCCTGGGCTCAAACTAATGGAGTTGATCCAGAAAGAGTTACAGTAGTTAATGATACTCGTATTGAGAATGTTGCGGATGCAGTAGCAGACTTAGCATTATATTTCAGATCTCAGTTAATACACAATGAGCCCATACTTCTGGTAATAGATTCAGTTGCTGCTATGGATTGTGCAGATAACATAGATTCAAAAATGACGGATGCTAAAGCAGAGATGGGAGGTAGAGCAAAGGCTTTGTATAAATACTTCCGTATCAGAAGCGAATTATTTTATCGACTGGGAGTTACACAGATTTATATTAATCAATTAAGAACTGCATTGAATGTTGGATTCGGAAAAGATAATACAACAACTACAGGAGGCGCAGCACTTAAGTTCTACGCTTCAATCAGAGCTGCTTTCTATTCAGGAAGATCTATCACTGTTAAGCAAAAGGGTAAAGAACGCAAAGCTGGGAAACTCGTCACGGTTCGACTTATTAAAAATAAAGTTGCTCCTCCAAGACCTACAATCAGCAAATGCCCAGTATACTTCAATCCTAAGTTCCATGAGGTTGGATTTGATAGATGCTTTGGATTAGAAGATGTATTGGTAGAAAACGATATAATCGTTAAATCCTCAGGTGGAGTATATAAACTCAAGGATAAAACTCTTGCAAGAGGAGAGGAGAAATTTCAAAAGCTTTTGGAAGAAGATGATGATCTAAGAAGAAAGCTTTTAAGGAAAGCAGATATAAATACCATTGGTACTACTCGTAAGAAACTAGAAGCTCTTACAGAAAACTGTTATCCCATAGATGGAGTAGAATACGAATCCTATAATGAATCAGAAGACGAAGAGGAGGAAGACGATGAGTAAGAAAACAATATTACTAATAGATGGAGAGAATATACTTCATCAAAGTTTCCACAAATTCGAAAAGCTTAAGTCTACTGATGGAAAACCAAGTGGAGCAATATTCGGATTTTTTAGATCATTACATGGGTTCTTACATAGGTGGGACCCAGATGAGGTTATTATAACTTTTGATAATGGACACTCTCCTTATAGAGATGCTTTGTTACCAGATTATAAGGGACATAGGAAAAATATTTCAGTAGATTATGAATCTCTTCAATCTCAAAAACGTATTATTATGGGTATGCTTAAGCTCCTAAGAATTAAATATGTTTTTGATAAGCATAATTCTACTAAATATGAAGGAGATGATTTCTTAGCATACCTAGTTTTAAATAAAAAACCCACTGAGAAGGTAATCATAATATCATCCGATAAGGACTTTAATCAACTTATCGGTAAAGACGTAAAAATAAACAATCCAAGAAAAGATGAGATGATTCATCAGGGTAATTGTAAGGAACTATTCGGGTATTCTCCTGAAGAAACAGTAGATTACCTTTCAATGGTGGGAGATACTTCGGATGATATTAAAGGTATACCAGGTATTGGTCCTGTAAAAGCTAGGAAAATATTGGACGAATATGGTACTTTGGATAAATTTCTAGAGCATCATCATCAAACTTCTCATGTAGAGATTGCAGAAAGGAATAAGAAGCTTATAGATTTAAGATTATTTCAAAAAGAAGTACCATTATCCAAGTTACCTATGAAAAAGTTTGCTAATAAGGAGATAAAATACAAGAAATTCAAAGAAGTCTGTATCGAATACTCTTTAGCATCCTTTATGACAAATGAATTTATGAAACCATTTAAAGATTTGTTATCATGAAAAGAATTATGTTTGTAGGGCCAAGTGGAATAGGAAAAACCACTTTGGCAAAGTTCATAGAAACCAAATATGGTATACCCTTTATATCTGGTAGTATGTCAGATTTAATGCCAGATACAAAAGAGATGCACCATGCTGAGTTTTTACACCAAGAATGTGGAGAACTCATAAACAAGGATTATCAATTGTTGAATCTGAGAAATAAGCTTTTCAAGGATAAAGAAACTTTTGTAACAGACCGTAGTTATGTAGATTTAGCAGCTTATTTCATATATAAACAATCTACTAATATCCCCGAATGTGAAGTAGATGCTTTCTTAGATATATGCAAAGATCTTACAGTTCAACAATGTGATTTATTAATATACCTTCCCTTGAGTATGTACAATATGAAAGAATGGCCAATGGAAGACAATAAGAAGAGAATCATAAATAGATATTATCAGGCTCAGATGTCAGATATAATGGGTAACCTGTTAACTCAGTGGAGTACTTTAAGTGTAATAGATATATTAGTAGTACC
>JAKPKF010000336.1 GCA_029553845.1 bacterium
CAACCCATCACCATCGGGGTCATCTGGGTTTATCTCAACAATTTCTTGAGTAGTAGTAACCCCGATATTACTAGTTTGTTGGTTATTTTGCTGAATAAAGTGCCAGATCAATAAGCCAACCAAAATTAATAATATAGTGGCGGTAACAATAATTAACTTAACGTATTTATTTGTCTCTTGATTATAATGTTTCATGGTGTAATATCTCTTACACATCTAAAGGCAGCCTGGTACGCAGCCTCAGAACTAAGAAATTTTAATTGTAACAATCCTTTATTACCATAGTGATAATTAGAAGAGTCCTCATAACCATTTCTTAGTAAGTAGTATTGCATGGTAGGAGCATTCTTCGAAAGCTGTATAGCGCCATAACCCACGTCACGGCTTGTTATTGTGCCAGTAGCATAATAACCTGGTAGGAATTTATTGGAGTCTAATGTGCCCCAATTGCCTATGGCGTTATAAGGATAGTAAAGCTGAGTAGAACTATACCTATTATAAGTGAGACAATCATTCCCCCAACTAGTATAATAGTTATCATCACAGCTGTCGTCCGAAATAAGGGTGGGCCATTGTCCTTCACTGGGAACAATATAGGAATTAATGTGCTCCTCATAGTTACTAAGTAAATCAGACACCGTTTCTCCATTAGAAAGAATAAAACTTGAGCTACTCGTCTTGAGATGACCCTGGGCAACTGCTCCACCCAACCAATTATCGTCCACATTTTCAACGTTTCTAATAATGGTCATCCATTCCTCATTAGTAATTAGGTGGGCTCCAATGGCGGCACACATGTCATAAGCCATTGACCGAGAAACTAGAGCTAACCAAGGAGTGTTGATGGAGGACTTTGTTAAGACACAATTATTAGTACTAGTGTTACAAACTATTGGTTCGTGAACATGTGCGCTATGTCCTAAAATATGGGCTTGATATTTCATTACTTGAAAGTCTGAGGTGCCAAGCGTTGAGTTGCCCGGAACAGTAGTCCAGACGAGTCCATCGGCCGCTTGTATTGTTTTCTTTTGACAATTCTCATCACAATATTCGGTGGAAGTGCTCCAATTCACAGCTGAAGTGGTTGTTACATTATAATCACACTGCTCATCATAGGTATCTTGAAGTATACCATCGCCACAATAGCCACCACGGTCTTGACATTCACCACGAGCGTTGGGGGTGGAGCTAGGAAGTGTACATTCATATTGTTTATCTTGTTTGGTACTACCAGGTGGGGGGTGATAATCTGCTTCGTAATCGCACTGCTCAAAACAAGAATCTTCGTGGTGGTCACCGCAAGTACTAGTATTCCGTACACAATTTGATACACGTATTCTGCCAGAGTCGGTATCTTGAAAACAACATTTAATGCCACCTCCACAATCATAAGATTCTCCATGCTCCGCTTGAACAGTACCATCGCCACAATAGCCACCGGTTGTGGTACAGGCAGTTGAAGTATGGCATTCATATTGAGAGCTCCTATCGCTATATTCTGGAGTTATTGAATATTTGGGGTTACTGTTATAATCACATCTTTCATTGGGGGAATAAGTATAAGTATTAGAACCATCATGAGTGGACGTTGACCATGTTATAATTCCATCACCGCACCAGCCACCAGTACTAGAAACGCAACGTAAAGTACTACTATATCTATAACAATAATATTGATTATTGCTGCTATTTGCTGAGGTATTTGCTGTACCTGAGGTGTTATCGCATATTTCTCCATACTCCGATTGAACAATATTATCACCACAATACCCCCCCAACTTATGTTTACAAGTTATGGGTGAACAGCCATATTGTTTAGTTGAGGTAGTGGTGGTTGGATAGGGGTGAGTATAATAACTATCACTAGGATCACACTCCTCGGCTGAATCTGTGCTTCCATCACCGCACCAGCAACGCTTTTCTGGGTTATCAGGAGTAGGACAGTGACGATGATTATAGCAAACATTAATAGCCACATTATCAATATTAATAGAAGCTCCGCCTGGATTTATATTGTTGCGACCGACAAAGATAGAAAAATGAGGCTGATTTATGTTTTGATATTGAAAGTGTCCTAAATAATTATTAAAATCAGAATA
>JAKPKF010000352.1 GCA_029553845.1 bacterium
CTGTCTGATTGCGTCATCAAGATACTGCAGACAGCTTGCAGAATGGACGAAATCATGGAGAAATGTCATCATTATCAGCTCAATCGGTCTCATTAAACTGATTCGGCAACCAGCCATTCGGGAAGCAATACAGAATGGTAAAACTTTTGTTATGTCCACCAATGTAGTTGATGCCGAAGAGCCAAACTATCATTATCTATATTTATATTTAATGGCTTTTGCGATATCAACTGTTAGCACTGTAGTCCACCCACAACAAAATGTTAAGGTAACGCAAGTATTAGATCAAATCCGAAGTTTTGAGTATCTAAAAACAAGACTACTTTTGGACAAGGAACCAACTATTACTGGCGGTATAGCAATGGTCAAAGTAGCCCAATGCGAAGATGAGCAGCGTTCTGATCCCATTGGTGGGGTATCTAATTCTCGGAAAACAGAGATCTACACTATTGGCCACAGTAATCATGATGTAACTAAATTGTTGGAATTGCTTGAGATTAATAATATAGAAATACTCGTGGATATTCGGTCAGTGCCAAGCAGCAAATTCGCTACTCAATTTAATCAGCAGCAATTGAAGCAAAGTCTGAAAGTTGTCGGCATCAAGTATAAATATATGGGTTCTGCTCTGGGAGGTCGCCCAGAAGACAAGAGTGTCCTCAGCTCAGAAGGGAAAATCATTCGTGAGTACATAGAACAAAAGGACTGGTATCAGATAGGGATTCAGGAGTTGATCAACTTGGCACAGACTGGCAAGAAAGTGGCATTTATGTGCAGCGAAGAGGACCCTGCTCATTGCCATAGAGGTTATATTGTGAGCAATACGCTAATTGATAAGGGAATCCAGGTCTTACACATAAGGGCAAACGGAGAAGTCCAGGACCTGGGATTATTAAGTTCACCTACAGATCAGATGGAGATACCGCTATGAAAGAGCAGATTACTCTTTACACTATAGGGTTTGCCCAAAAGAAAGCTGAAGAGTTTTTCACTATTCTTAAAGACAATAACATCAAGACCCTGATAGATATTCGGCAAAGCAATACAAACATATATGCCGGATTCACAATCAGAGACAACTTGCAGTATTTCCTGAAAGAGATCTGTGGCATAGAGTATGTGGAGAATAAGCTCTTTGCACCAAGTAAAGAGCTTAGAGATAAATACAGGACTAATTTTTGCTGGGCTGATTACGAGATAGACTACAATCAACTGATTATAAGTAGGAAAGCTGTTGATTCAATATCATATTCAATTCTACACGCTGCTGTCCTCTTATGTGCAGAGCCGTCAGCCCTACACTGCCATAGAAGATTGGCGGCAGAAATGATAGTGAATCGATACCCAGACATTCAAATCATTCACTTATGATTAAGCAAGTAACTATTTGTGGCATAACTGATATGGCCGATGACCGAGTTTGTATCGGTGGTTATGATTTTTGTGGCCACCAGTTTTTTAGGATAATGGAAAACAATCATCACTTAACATCACATTGTCTACTGAATCCTAACAAGCCGATAGCAACATGTTCAATTATGAACCTAGACATATCTGAACAACAACCAATAAAAGTGCCCCCCCACATAGAAGACACAAATATCATACTTAAATCTTCTGTAGTAGTTAAGAGCCATCACAGAGATGAACTGTATCCACTCTTTAAAAACGAGTCTAGCCCAATTTTACCAGATATTTTTGGGACTGGGATAGAATCGATTGGTGGACAACCTGTTATACCTGAAGGAATGGTATCGAGATCTATGGGATTGTTGCTAAGCAGGGAGTGTGAAATCTATTTAGATCACCAGATGAAAAAACGATGCAATATCATAGATTGTTCAGGTGCAGAGTATAGAAATATCCCTGTGACAGCTCGAGATGAAATTGATAGTCCTATAGGATCATTCTTGAGCTCACTGATTTTCATTGGGCTAACTAGATTATGGAAAAAAGATACATTATCAGAGTCTTATTACTGGATGATAGTGCCATGCTTATTGCCTCTTTAGTAAATTATAAGTCTATATTAATTTAATCTTGTACCAGATATCATGGTTGCGATTTACTTGAACTCTGTGAACACCTCTAACGGTTCAAGGAGTAAATGTCTAAGGTGCTATATTGAATACACTTATCGGCGGTTACTCCATAAACGAGTTACAGATTTAGAATACCCGGAGAGATAAACGATGTATAAGCATCAGCATAACCTGTTTGACCAAATCACTTCCGAAGACAATGTCCATATTGCATTGAAGCTTACATTGAATGATGTAAGCAAACAAATGTTCTGCAATCCTATCCAGGTAGAACATTGCAAGGCTAACCAGAAAAAATCTATCAAGATGGTTATAAATAGGCTTTTGGATTATAAGAATTTCAAATCAAAAGTGTCTGTCAGAGCTTTGAAAAGGAAGAATGATTTCGCTCTCCGAAGTTTTATAATCCCTGACATTGAAGACGACATCGCTAGGATGGCTGTTATTTTGCCCATTGCTAACGAACTGGAAGCCAAATTGATAGATAACTGTTTCAGCAATAGAAGAGGTTTACAGATAAAGCTGAATAACAGTCTAACGGAGGATTACGCTAAACACGGATGGCCAAAATTCTGTGAATGGCAAGCAGCAACGGTGAAGAAATTCAATCTACTACTGAAAACTGATTTATCATCATTTTTCGATAGTGTCTGCCACGAACATCTGATTAACGCCATAAGAAAAGAGTTTGGAATCCCCAGTAACGATCCTTTGGTACTCCTCCTGAAACAAATGTTAAAAGTTAAACATGTATATTCTGGTTATAGCGATCCTAGGGAAGTAATCCATGGTATTACCATTGGCCCATTAGGAAACCATGTTTTTGCTAACTTACTACTTAATGAGATTGATCATATCATGCTCTCCATAGCCGGCATAGAATACGGTAGATATGTTGATGACATTCGCATTTTTGGCAACTCAAAACAAAAGATCAAAACCGCGTTAAACACCCTGCAGATGAAGCTGTATGACATTGGATTAAATCTAAACGGGGCCAAAACACAATTTGCTGGTGACACTAAACTCCTTGATAAGCTAATATCAGAAAAGTTCTTTACGTATTTGAACGAGGAAGACATTGGAAACTACAGGGCTCCTTCTCCAAAACGAGAATTTGAGATTGTATCAGATATGCAGAGATATCACGATAGCAAAGTGAATGATGTGAATAAACCCTTCAATACTGATTACAGAGATCTCGCCTCCTGGAAAAGAGTTAAAGTGATGAGTCGATCTGACATGAAAAAAGAATATCTTCAGTCCATAAACAATACTTTACGAATCGACCCAGGTAAAATCAACCATACTGTAGTAAACAGGCTGATCCGCTTTATTTGTGATGATCCTGATAATGAAAAATTCGCTTGTTGGTTGATCTCAGGGATCGTCACTTCACCGGGGATATCGAAATTAAAGAGAAAAACATACCTTAGGAAAGCTCTAAATCTAATGCTATCCAAGGATGTAACATCTTACGCAATCTACAGAATTCTATATTTCCTGTCATATCAAAGTAAATATCCCAATTTCGACTACTCAGTGGTCAATAGCTGTTTCAGTGCCGAGATGAGGAGAGATTTCGAAAAGCTGCTTAAATTCTGCATAAATAACGATCGCTTGATCCTCAATTTAATTGGCCTCTTCGCATTGAAATCGTACAATGACAATCACTCTAAAGATATGCATATTAGAATCAGATTGAAGAGGAATCAACAGGGAAACTCGATTTGGGAAGACCATCTCCACCTAGTTAAAAGAATACCGAAAGTGATTCAAAGAAAGTCTGATGTGTATGAGCTTCAAGGCATCATAGACACGAAAGAAGTTCTTGATGTAGATTTGAAAGAAACTGGTGTGATCAGCGGCGATGTTATCGAATTTGTAAATAGCTAACCTAGGTTTGAATACGAAAACAACTCGTTCAATTGGCATCCTAATCTATACGAATATATCAGATGAGGCAACATGTGCAAACATCTGATAGAACCCCGGTGTAAAAATTGCCTAACCTAGTCCCCATGCAATTATCCTGTCACAATTTGCAATTATCGGTGATCTGAATTGCAGATTTCCTGTCACAAACCCAAAAAATGGTCTTGTTAAGGATGTCCTACGATGCATAAGGATGCGACAGTTTGCAGTTTTCGCTGCACAATTTGCAGATTCCGTTGTCACGTTGCACTAAAAACGGGGGATGTTAGGAAGTGAAAAAACTTGACAACATCAAGCTTCACAGCACGCTGGAAAATGGCCTTCGGAACAGTCAAAGAACCGAAGGGACCATTCCTGAACAGGAGAGTTAGATGAAAAGATTACCCTTGCTTTTGCTAATTCCGCTGTTGTTGCTATTCGCTTGTGAACACGGCACCCAGCCTGAAGCCCACGGAGAAATGCCCGTGCGGATCAATCTGGAACCGGCCCTGGCCCATGGCCTGAACGTCACGCAGGTGAGTGTGAC
>JAKPKF010000482.1 GCA_029553845.1 bacterium
TAGAAGAGTTTAGGAAACACGGATTAGATCCTGAGTTTATGATGTATACCTACGCTAGTAATATGGAGAAGCCTGAAGGTATAGCAGTAGAGCTAGCGGATCTGCTTATTAGAATATTCGATATGTCTAGGGAGTTAAATATCCCTATATTTCCCGCTTTAGATTGGAAGATGGATTACAACAAAACAAGGGAGTACAGACATGGTAACAAGACCCTATGAAATTCCACAGGTAGTTAGAAAACCTAATTAAAAACCCCGCTTGTTTAAGGCGGGGTTCTCTTTTATCTCTCGAAGCAAACTCTACGGTATAGTATCTGTATCACTGACATCTATTCTTAGATTGTCAATTATAATTTCTCCATTGGAGAGCGAGAGTTTAACTTCAAGATTATAGCTACACTTATCTTCTCCTGAAGAGATCTGAACGTAAATTTTGTTACCTGATTTTCCGGTATAGCTGGCTATCAAGCTATCTCCATCTTCTTCTGTATCATCGGTAACGTTTACATTCACGCTATCAATAGTAACTCCTGAAGGTACAGAGAGAGAACAGTCAATCTCTAAAATCCTTACCTCATCTGAGTGTTTTTTGTAAACTTCAGGTTTCATTAGTTATTATGCTCCATCATCCGCAATGCCTACAGTATAGGTAATTAATACCTGGTCATTATCTTCTACCGATCTCGAAGCGCTAAAGTTAACCGCACAAAGAAGAGTTCCGGAGGTTCCAGTTTTAGAAGAGCTAGAAGCTATATGCGCTCCGTATACGGTTCCACTAGAGGAAATATTATAAGTTACCTGAGACATAGCAATCTGACCGTTAGAAATATTCCCATCAGTAGCTTCAGCCCAGGTAGCTTCATCTACATCAGTAAAGGCGTTCCAGGTAGTACCTTTATTAGCTAGAGTCCATCCAGCAGCAGGATTATTAGTAGCATTCAAACCAATATACCAGGGATCGAGCCTAGTCTGATTTTTAAAGATAGTGTTCAAGATATAGTTGATACCCTCAGTAGTATAGAGGTTAGGCTTCTGATATTCACTGTAGATAAGTTTACCGTCTCTGTAATGCTCTAGATCCCATCTAGAATAGATCTTAATACCATCATGAGGGATTACTGTGGATCTTAGTTTAGCGTATGCTAAATCTTTGAGTTTAGGAATTTCGATTATCATTTTTACTTTCCTCCTATAAATATCTCTATAAAGTGTTTATTCCTTCTTAGTAGTGAAGAAGGAAATTCTAGGTTTAAATGTAAAAGTTTTTCTCTATTTTAAAACTAAAAATGTTCTCCCTCTAAAGGTTAATTTAATAGCAGCTTTAAAGAGATCGTCTACCATAATGCCGGTAGCAGAATCCTTAGCTTTAAGTCTATCGTTCACTTCGAGCAGAGTTTTCTTTATAATACTGTCAGTATCTATAAGGTTGAGAAAATCATTAACATCTACCTGAGAGAGTTTTTTAACTACTCCTGTATCACTTAATTCAAAAACATCTAATACTTCTAGAGAAGTAATTTTTCTAACACTAATAGAGTCGCTAGCTTTTATAATATCTGAAAGGGAGAAGGGAATTTGTTTAGTGAAAGAGAGAGAGTCAGAAGCTTTCATTAAATCACTTACGCTTTCCTCAATGGACGCTCCGCCTGCATCCTCATAATAATAGACAAATGGTTGTCCATCAGCCCAGCGAATATCGCTCTCTGCTATTACCGCCTGTCCGTCAGCCCATTTAATCTCAGTTTCCATCTATCCTCACGTTATCGTTGGTTTTGGCCAGACATAG
>JAKPKF010000357.1 GCA_029553845.1 bacterium
TGAACACATCTTAGAAGGAGTAAAGAAAGCCAAAAAGGCCAAATACGATACCGACTTAAAGACCGCTGACTTGGAATTGATTGTTAAGAAATACAAAGAGATGATTAAAAAGGAAACTAAAAAAGAGTTTCCACAAGACCCCAAGAAACAGTTAGATTTGGCTATTCAGGCAGTTTTCAATTCTTGGAATAATTATCGGGCTATCAGATATAGAGAGATAAACAACATCAAAGGATTATTAGGAACAGCTGTTAATATCCAAGCTATGGTCTTCGGAAACCTTGGAGAAGATTCAGGAACAGGAGTTTGCTTCACCAGAAACCCTTCAACTGGAGAAAATAAATTCTATGGTGAATATTTAATGAATGCTCAAGGAGAAGATGTTGTGGCGGGAATAAGGACACCATTGCCTGTCTCTAGTCTAAAAACCCAGAATCCGAAAGTCTATAAAGAATTAGTGGCTATTTGTAATAAGGTAGAAAAACATTACAGAGATATGCAAGATATGGAGTTCACAATTGAAAAAGGAACTTTGTATATCTTACAAACCAGAAACGGAAAGAGAACTATCGCTTCGGCTGTCCGTGTGGCCGTTGATTTAGTTAAAGAAAAATTAATTACTAAAGAAGAAGCCTTGCTCCGAATTGAACCAATAGAATTAAATAATTTATTACACAAACAATTTGACCAAAAAGCTTTAGCTAAAGCTGAGCCAATGACTTCCGGATTACCAGCTTCTCCCGGAGCTGCTGTTGGAGAGATTGTTTTCTCAGCTCCTGTGGCTTTTGAAAAAGCTAAAGCTGGAAAAAATGTTATTCTAGTCCGAACAGAAACTTCACCAGAAGATATTGACGGGATGCATAGTGCTAAAGGAATATTGACTGCAAGGGGTGGCATGACCTCACATGCAGCTGTGGTGGCTCGTGGCATGGGAACTTGCTGTGTAGCTGGATGTGCTGATATTACGATTGACGAAAAAGCCAAAACACTTTCTATCCGAGGCAATAAGACTAAATTAAAAGAGGGTGATTTCATATCACTAGATGGAACAACTGGAAAAGTTTATAAAGGAAAGATTGAAACAAGAGAGCCAGAACTTTCCGGAGATTTCGCTAAATTGATGTCTTGGGCTGATGAAATAAGAAAATTGGGAGTTAGAACTAATGCTGATACTCCAAAAGATGCCGAAATGGCCAGAAAATTTGGAGCAGAAGGTATAGGACTTTGCCGAACAGAGCATATGTTTTTTGAAGAGAAAAGGATTAAGGCGGTGAGAGAAATGATATTGTCAGACAATATAGAAAGCCGACAAAAAGCTTTAGCTAAAGTGGAACCACTTCAAGAGAAAGACTTCATTGAGCTATTTCACACAATGGATGGTTTTCCTGTTACCGTTAGATTCTTAGATCCTCCACTTCATGAATTCCTACCTCAAAAAGAAAAAGACATTGCCGATATTGCTAAAGAAATGAAAGTTAAGGTTAGTATTTTGAAAGATAAAATTTCTGAATTACATGAATTCAATCCGATGCTAGGACATAG
>JAKPKF010000483.1 GCA_029553845.1 bacterium
ACAAGCAATTCAAAACAATACGCAGTATTTAGAAATGGATCGAGTGCTTAGAAGATTTTTTATTAACCGGGATGTACTTCATTTATGCGAGGAAGCAACCGAAGAGCAAGTTGAGTTTCTTCATAGAGCTTTGCTACGAGCTGATGAGTTACGGGAGATTTCCAAGCGAACAAGATTAGTAACTCTTGCTCGTTTTCCGATGATTAAGAGCCTGGAAGGATATGATTACACTGCCTTACGCTTCCCACCATCCATAAGCAAGGATGAACTACAGCAGTGCTCTTTCATCCAGGCAAAGACCAATATCGTCTGCTATGGACCAGTAGGAACAGGAAAGACTCACTTAGCAATTGCTCTAGGGATTAGGGCATGCGAATTAGGCTTCTCGGTTCGTTTTTATACGGTTACCGAGTTGGTCCTCATGCTCGCGGAAGCGAGGAAAAAAGGCAGACTTGAAACGCTTGTTGAAAGCATAAGTAAATTGGATTTACTTATCTTAGATGAGTGGGGCTATGTTCCAGTAGACAAGGAAGGCTCTCAACTACTTTTTAGGATAATTAGTGACAGCTATGAGCGAAAGAGTTTGATCCTTACGACAAACCTTGAGTTCTCCAAATGGGGAGGTATCTTCACTGACCAGCAGATGGCCGCAGCAATGATTGACCGTCTAGTGCATCATGGGCACTTACTGCTCTTTGAAGGACAAAGCTACCGAATGAAGCACGCTTTGATGCGTAAAGGTGGAGTAAGTGATGATAATTGACAAAAAACTCTATTTTGATTCGCTGAGGTGGTATTGCCAAACTCATAACTACAAATTAACAGGAGAGCTTGTGAAGATTCTTCTTGAACGCCTAGATAAAGAAGCTGAAGACAGGTTCCCAATACGCGAAGTAGATCTTTGGCCAGAGACGTACAAGATTGTAGAACAGTACCAAAGCCCTAAAGGAAGGTTAGAGCTGTTATGGAAAGTAGATGAGCTAGAAGAGCAGCTTCATTTCATTCGCCAGGAGATTGAGAGTCAATTACAACCAGTGACATCTTGGCCACCTGATGAATGGACTGAAACGCCCTTTTAAGCTTATAGAAGTTGGATATCGGCGCCAGCTTTGGCGCTGATGATTAAACCCGGGAAATTCCCGTGATTATTTCCGGGAGCATTAATGATTATTTCAGGGAATTACTCTTGATTAAACACAAATAATGAAACTCATGAAGTTTTAGGAACTAGCTTTAATTATAGATTAGATGTTAAAGGTGAGCCATTAGAACATTATTTAGCAAGGCAATTGAAACCGGATATTGGCTTTTCTTTCCATGAAGTGGATTTTGATAATAAGAGAATAGTCCTATTAGAAATTCCTATGGCTAAAAACATTCCAACTTCATTTGATGGAATAAGGTATATTAGAATAGGTTCAAGTAAAGTTAATGTTGCTAAATATCCTGATAGAGAAGTTAATTTATTTGAAGTATTAAGAAACAAAGAAAAAACAATAGATAGTATTGAATCTGAATATCAAGATTTAACTTTTGAGAGATTATTTACTTATTATGCGGGGAGGGGAATTTCTTTAAAATTCGAAACTTTTAAGAAAAATCTCGGGCTTTTAACTAAAGATGGTAGGTATAATTTGATGGCTCAATTATTGTCGGATGATAGCCATGTGCCTGTAAGAGTGTCAGTGTTTAGCGGAGAAACTAAAGCAAGTCCTCTATACTCTGTAAAAGAGTTTGGTAACACGTGCATTTTATTAAGCTTGGATAAGGTCTTAGAATATGCAGATGTAATAAATATAATCCAATCGGATGAAAGCAGAAGAATTACTACAAGAAAAGATGTTGCCTTGTTTGACATGAGTGCTTTTAGAGAAGCAGTCATAAATGCCTTTGTTCATAATAAGTGGATTGATGGAAATGCACCGATGATTACGGTATATAGTAACCGTGTAGAGATTCTCTCAAGAGGCACACTTGATCCGAAGCAAACTATGGAAGGGTTTTATAAGGGAGAGTCTGTTCCTGTAAATCAAAAGCTATCAGATATATTTTTACAGCTCCATATTAGCGAGCGTTCCGGAAGAGGAGGGCCTAA
>JAKPKF010000484.1 GCA_029553845.1 bacterium
TCTTTTCATCTGTATTATATCCACATATGATATATTATGTAAATATATCATCATGAAATCTTCATAATATGGAAATAATTAGCATCATAATATATGTTCTTCTAGGTATAATATCTCTCACAGGCCTTATATTAATAGTCATAAACCTCCCAGGTATCTGGCTCATATATATATCAACCATAATCCTAGCCATTATGGATAAATTTGAGAACATAACCCCATTAATTCTGATTATACTTTTCCTCCTCTGCCTTCTCTCCACACTCTCAGACAACATAGCTATAGCACTAGGTGCTAAAAAATTAGGCTCAACAGGATGGGGGATGGTAGGAGCGATAATTGGTGGACTAGTAGGAGCAATCTTTGGTGGAATAGCAGGAATGTTTTTGGGACCACTACTTGGAGCTACAATATTAGAAATAATATTTGCACACAAAGATGCGACTCAAGGTATTAAAGCTGGTCTTGGAACATTCATAGGTATAATATTCAGCATTGTCTTTAAGTTCAGCTTAAGTATAGGTATAATCATCTTTGTTCTCTCTCGTGTTCTCGGTTAAATAGTTGTAGAATACACCTCATGCCGAAAAATATCATTGAATTAAAAAATATAACGAAGATATACAAATCAGAAGGAGGAAACACTCTTGCACTGGACGATATAGATTTAAATATCCAACAAGGAGAATTCCTTGCCATAATGGGACCCTCTGGAAGTGGTAAATCCACCCTTATGAATATCCTTGGTTTACTAGATGTCCCAACAAGTGGTACATACATCCTTAACGAACAAAAAGTGAGCAAATTAAAAGAAAAAGAGTTGGCTAAAATTAGAAACAAAGAAATAGGATTTGTATTTCAACAATTTAACCTTCTACCTAGAACAACTGTTTTTGACAATGTTTTAATGCCAACAATCTATGGAGACATACCAAATCCAAAAGAAAAAGCAGAAGCACTAATAGATATGGTCGGACTCAAAAACTGGAGAAAACACAAAAGTAACCAACTCTCTGGAGGGCAAATACAAAGAGTAGCAATAGCAAGAGCATTAATGATGGACCCAAGTATAATTCTAGCCGATGAACCAACAGGTAACTTAGATACAAAAAGATCAGCAGAGATAATGGAACTATTCAAAGAAATTAACGAGAAAGGTTCTACTATAGTTCTAATAACCCATGAGGAATATCTAGCAAATTATGCATCTAGGATAATACATATACAGGATGGAAAAATCATAAAGGAGGAAAACAAAAAATGAAATTTTTTATCATATTAAAACAATCATTTAAAGCAATAATGACAAATAAAGTTAGAAGTTTTCTAACAATACTTGGCATAATCATAGGTATCGGTTCTGTAATAGGATTAATGTCTCTTGGAACAGGTGTAAAAGAAAGTATAAATGAACAGATTAATTCTTTGGGTAGTACGAATTTAACAATAACATCCGGTTTTAATATGTATACAAGAGAAGACTATGCCTCTGATCCTAAAAAAGCACAACAAGCTAATGCATCAATGCTTGGAAGTACCAAAACATTAACACAAGAAGATGTACAAGCATTAGAAGAGATCTCTAATGACCAAATTTCAAGTGTTACTGGATATATATCAAGTCCAGTAATTTTAAAAGTTAACGATGTAGAACAAAGAGGAATAGTAATAGGAATGTCTTCGGAGTATTTCATAGTATATGGGCTTTCTTTAGAATCAGGAGAATTACCAGCAGATAAAGAGATAGTTCTTGGAAACCAATTAGCAATCGATATGTTTGGTAGCACAGATGTTATCGGGAAGAAAATCTCTGTAATGGGTACAGAGCTAACAATCAGTGGTGTTCTTGCTAACCAAAATGAAACAAATTTTAGCAATCCCAATACCCAAGGATATATATCAGATAAAGAAGCTTTCAAACTTTTTGGTACAGATAATTACAATGGTATAGTTGCAAAAGCAACTTCTGACCAAACAGTTGATAGTGCAAAAAAACTCATAGAGGATACGCTACTTAAGACACACGAGATAGATGATGCAAGTCTTGCAGATTTTACAGTTACATCATCAAAAGATTTACTCTCTACAATAGACAGTGTTATGAGTATGTTAACATCGTTTCTAGCTGGTATAGCCGCAATATCTCTCTTGGTTGGAGGAATTGGAATAATGAATATTATGCTTGTATCTGTTACTGAAAGGACCAGAGAGATTGGACTTAGAAAAGCATTAGGTGCACAAACATCCCAGATATTAATTCAATTTATGACTGAAGCAGTTGTTCTTACAGTAATAGGTGGAGTTTTCGGAATATTGGTAGGATATGGAATTGGGATAATCGCTGGAGAGTTCTTGGAATTTAGTGCAATAGTAACCTGGGATGCAATCCTGTTAGCAGTAAGTATATCCAGCTTCATAGGGCTTCTCTTTGGAATATATCCAGCTGCTCGAGCTGCAAAACTAAACCCGATAGATGCATTGAGATACGAGTAAGAAGAATATCTCGTGTACTGTAACTAACCCAAATATTTCCAAACACATCCTCTCTTACATTGACAATATTCTCTTTCTTCTGTATATCTTTTAAAAATATCTCTTCCATATCTCCACTCTCAATATAGATTTTGTAAAAATGTTTCTCTAAAAAATCCACTGCAGTTGTTGCAATCACAATATTATTATCCATATACAATGGACGAATCGTTTCAAAAAAGTACAACTCCTTTACAACCTCCCTTTGCTCATTTAAAACAGTAAACTTTGTAGAAAACTCTTTCTCACTCTGGATTATGTAATGTTCAATCTTACAAAACATTAAACTATTATCATAACCAACAAACTCATTTTCTCCCCTCTTTCCAATTTCTTTAACATCTCTTTTCAACACATTAACCTCCAAGATACTCTCCTCATTTACAAGAAGAACCCTGTGTATATCTACATAGATTACCTGCTGTATATCAGCAATATTGGGGACCATATACTCAGTCATTTCCCCTGAGATCAAAACTGAAAAAAGATATATTACTGTTTTTAAATATTCCATACTTACATTACTAAATTAATATCCCGGATGTGGATTATCCCCACTTAACCTCTCTGGTATATACTTTGCATTCAAGGTAACAATCTTGCTCCAATCTGTATTGATGTAATCTACTGGATTAACATGTGTACTCTGGTTTCTTCCCTTTCTTGTTTCAAAATGTAAATGGTATCCTAACTTCTGGCAATTCCATGCACCAGAGTTTCCACTTACACCAACCCTCTGTCCTTTCTTTACTCTGTCTCCGGTATTAACTAAAGTTTTCTCTAAATGAAAATATGTAGTGTACATACCATTGTTCTGCTTAACGAGAAGATAGTTACCCCCAGAGAAACACTTCCCATTGTAACTATCCCAACCTTTACCAACTACGCTACCATCTGAAACTGCTAAAATACTCTCTTTTACTGCTCCAAAATCTATCCCCTTGTGTGGTTTCTGGAACACTGTATCCCCATGCCACTGCGTAACACCAATTGCCTTACTAAATGGGAAAGAGAAAGGCTTCTTTGTATCTGAAATATTCTTAGGATCCAGTGAGTAAAAACCACCACCAGAAATAGAGATGTTAAACTCAGATATATTTATCACATATTTAAAACTCATCCTTAAATTCTCTTTCTTACGGAAATACCCAGCAACGAGAGTAAAAACATCCGCATCCTTTGTAAAAGATTTAATTGGAATATATAGATCTCCTTGGTAAACAGAAAAGTAAATATTTGGTTCTAAATTGAAATTATGTGAAGTTACCAACTCCTCATTACATTTAAAAAAAGATACAGGTTTAAGAATTTCCCTCTTGCATCTGTATTCATCTACAACTACAGATATATCATTTAGAAACTTTCCCTTAACTACAACACTGTACTCATCTACAAATGGATACAAAGTAGTTTCGTTTAATTGAAGAGGTGGAATATTACATGACTGCATTACACTCTCTCCTCTCAAATATTTAAACCTACATACAGTTTCCTCTTTTGCTACTCCCAAGACAGAAGCTGTAGAAGTATCCCACTCCATATGTTCCTCCTCATTCTTTACAATTACAGGGGCTTTCTTCTTAACTGTTGTCGTTTTAGGAAGTACAGTTACCTTCTTTTTTTCAACAGCAGGTTTCTCCACAGGCACTTGAGGTTCTTGTGGAGGAGTCTCCTCCTGTGGGAGAAGTGTGTTAATGCTAAATCTTCTAGATTCAGAGACAAAGGGATATGTTCCATCGAAAGTGTCCTTTCTGGCATACAAAACTCTCCATGCAAAAACATCGTAATTGGAAAGAGGATGAGTATGTTGTGTCTCACTTCCTACAGGTATGAGCATGTATGTAGACCAATTGAGGTAAAAAGCAATGTCCAGTCTGTAAACATATTCATTCTGTGTATCTGTGTTCTCCCACTTGAAATTAACAATCCTGTTTGTGAGATATTCATCTTTTTGAGGGGATATTAAGGTAACATCGGCAAAACAAACCGTAGTAGAAAACAACAAAAAGAGCAGTGAAAACAATATCTTGTACATACAGAAAATATATATTTTAAGGATGAAAAATCTATGAATGATGGTATAATCAATTTCAATGATTAAATTCCTTGAGGGTCTTTTTGACTCAAACGAAAAACAACTTAAAAAGATTCAACCATTAGTAGAGAAGATTAATGGGTATGAAGATGAAATATCTAAACTTTCCGATGAGGAGCTAAGAGCTAAAACAGAGGAATTTCGCAAAAAGATATTTGTAGATTTAGATACATGTAGAACAGATTTCGTAAACAAAAAAGAATCCATTCTCAATGAAGAATTAGACAAAGAGAAAAGAAGACTCTATGAAATACTCCCTGAAGCATTTGCAGTAGTAAGAGAAGCATCCAAAAGAGTTGCAAATCACAGGCATTTTGATGTTCAACTTACTGCAGGATATGTACTCTTCGACAACAAAATTGCTGAGCTTTTCACTGGTGAAGGAAAAACTCTTGCAGCAAATCTCCCACTGTATCTTTACGGTCTAACTGGGAGAGGTGCACATTTAGTTACCGTAAACGACTATCTCGCAAGAAGAGATGCAGAATGGACAGGACACATACTCAATGCACTTGGAATGAGTGTAGGAGCTATCAATTCTGGTAAACAGTACAGATTCATAACAGACGAAGAAGCACTTAAAATCAAGGGAGACGATGCAAAAAAATTAATAAAAGAAAGAGATGAGAAAGTAAAAGCTTCTGGGAGATTGAAATACGACCATATGAGTGGAGTGAATCTCTTAGAGTGTTCTAAACAGGAGGCATACGGTTGTGATGTTGTTTACGGTACAAACAATGAATTTGGTTTTGACTATCTAAGAGACAACATGGCAAGAACGAAAGAAGAAAGAGTCCAAGGACCAAAATATTTTGTAATTGTAGATGAAGCAGATTCCATCCTCATAGATGAAGCTAGAACACCATTAATCATATCTACTAGTGCTCAAGGTGCAAACGATCTTTACAAAAGATTTGCTTCTCTTGCGAACTCACTTCAGAAAGACAAACATTATGCTGTAGATGAAAAAGCCCATGCAGTATCTCTTACAGATGAGGGTATAGATGCAGTAGAGAAAGCTCTTGGAGTTAAAAATATCTATGAAGATGCACAACTTACATACCATTTAGACAATGCACTTAAAGCAAAAGAGCTTTACCAACTAGATGATGAATACATGATTAGGAATGGAGAAATCCTCATAGTCGATGAATTTACAGGCAGAGCTATGGAAGGAAGAAGATACAGTGAAGGACTTCACCAAGCCATAGAGGCAAAAGAGGGAGTGGAAGTTAAAAGAGAATCTAGAACAATGGCAACAATTACACTTCAGAATTTCTTCAGACTTTACAAATACCTATCAGGAATGACAGGAACAGCACTTACGGAAGCAGAAGAATTCTCTTCCATTTACAAACTAGATACCATTGTAGTACCTCCAAACAAACCAATCATAAGGAAGGATTACAACGATGTTGTTTACAGAAGCCAAGAGGGTAAGTTCAAAGCCATAGTTGAAGATATTAAAGAACATCATGCAAAAGGACAACCGATACTCGTAGGTACTACATCTGTAGAAAAGTCGGAAATACTTTCAAGCATGCTCTCCAAAGAAGGTATTAAACACAATGTACTAAATGCAAAACAGCATGAAAGAGAAGCAATTGTTATCGCAGAAGCAGGACAGAAAGGCTCTGTAACCATAGCTACAAATATGGCAGGAAGAGGTACAGATATTGCACTAGGAGAAGGTGTGAAAGAGGTGGGAGGTTTGTATGTAATCGGTTCTGAAAGACACGAATCTAGAAGAATAGATAACCAGCTAAGAGGAAGATCTGGAAGACAGGGAGACCCTGGAGAATCCAGATTCTTTGTATCTTTTGAAGATGAACTCATGAGACTCTTTGGTGGAGACAGAATGCAGCTAATGATGACCCAAGTTGGAATGGATGATGATATGCCAATTTCACTTGGTATACTCGGTAAAACTATAGAGAATGCACAGAAGAAAGTAGAAGCACGCAACTACGATATCCGAAAAAGTCTTGTAGAGTACGACGATGTTCTAAACCAGCAAAGAGAAATCATATATACACTAAGAAGAAAAATTCTAGATATAGAATTAAAAACAGACTTTAATGTTACAGACAAAACACTCAAAAAAGATTTAGACATTGTACTAAATGCAGATATAGAAGGAATTCAAGATGCACTAGATGCTCTAGCCCTAAACAGAGAAGAGACATGGAAAATAGAAGAACTAGATAATCTAAACTTCATCCTTTCTCCACTTGAGAAATGGATTCTGAAAAAAGAATTTGAATACATAGATTTCCTACAAGCATCTCAACTTGTAGATGATATGAAGATATCAAATGTTGAAGAAAGACAGGTGTACCAGCAAGTTATGAACCTTCTAACAGACGAGATATTTGAAGAAGCAGTAAAGAAGATGGGCTTTAAGACATCAGTAGAGATGTTTAAAGATTTAGAAAAGAAAACAAATGTAGAACAGGCTGTACAGCTTAAAAAACTAATACTTGTATCCTTTATACTCCATATCTATGACATAGGAGTAGAACCAATGAAAGCACTCTCAAGATTACTTCTTTTGGAAGCCTTTGATAGATTCTGGATGGAACATCTAGATACAATGACCGATCTTCGAGAGGGTATATCTCTGCGTAACCTTGCTCAAAGAGATCCTCTTGTAGAGTACAAAAATGAAGGATTTAGAATGTTCGATGATATGCTAAAGAAAGTAGATGAATCCATAGTAACAAGATTCTTTAAGGTAAGACTAGTAAAAAGAGAGGAGCAGATACCTGTGAGAGTTAATACAGATGAAGACAAAAGGCCAGGAAATGTAGGAAAGCAAAAAACTATTAAAAAGAACAAGAAAGTTGGTCGTAACGACCCCTGTCCTTGTGGTAGCGGGAAAAAATACAAGAAGTGTTGCTTCCCTAAATATGGCTAAAATAGTATCTCTATGGGTTTATTGACACTTTTAGGCTAAACAATATACTATTCAATAGTACCAATTTATTATTACACCAATGGCAAATCCCGCAAAAAAGAAGAAGGATGAACTAATACCACAAAGGAAGAGTGTCCATGTTGTTTTCTTCTCATGTGCAGAATGTGGAGAAGAGGTAGATGAGATTAAGATATGTCCAGAGTGTGGAAAACCAATGAAAGTTATAGATGTTGTTGAGAAATTTGGTGAAGAAGCAGATAGATACCTTGAGAAAGCTATTCTACTGAAGAAAAATGGAAGTGAAGAAGAGGAGTATGTATCCATAGACAAGGAAGAACCAAATATCATACTTATGGGTGGAGACGAAGATATCATTGGTGACGGAGGTATAGACCCAAGTCAAGATGATGGTGAAAGTTTAGATGTTATCTTTCCAGATGATGACCATGATGATTCTCCCAAAGAAGAGATTCCTGTAGATGAAGAACTTTCAAAAGCTCTTGAGCAGTTAGACTCTGAAGAAGAAGATGTTTCTGCAGAAGATTTCGGATTTGATGGAGAGGACATTCCCGAGCTATAATGGCTCATGCATAAACTAGAAAAACTTTTTCCTAAGGTAGCAATCGTAGCAGATCAAATGACTTCGTATGGAGGAGCAGATGCTGAACTTCTTTCAATATTAAAAATTCTCCCACACGCTGACATATTTACAATACTTTTTGACAAGAAGAAATATCCTCAGATTGAAAACAATGTATATACAAGCTTTGTACAGAAAATCTCAAGATTTCTCCCAAAAGGATTTTCAAGACATCTTAAGATATTTACACCATTAGCATACGAAAATTTCAATTTAGATGGTTATGACCTTGTAATTAGCATATCCGCAGGTCCTGCAAAAGGAATAATTACTGGAATATACCAACCTCATGTAGCAATGGTTATGACCCCTCCTAGAAGTCTTTGGGACAATGAGCTCAATGTCAGAGGATCAAAGCTTAAATGGCTCTACAAACCTCTCTCGAGGGTATTAAACACACACATGAGGATATGGGATTGGAGTATATCTAGAAGGGTAGATTACTGGAGTGCAAATTCAAGATATGTTGCTCAAAAGATACAGAAAACATACCGTAAAAAAGCAACTGTAATATACCCAGGAATAATTAAACATAATTACGAAAAAGTAGATGTAAGAAAGCTCTACAAACTTCCTAAAAAATTTGCCCTTGTTGTATCTAGACTCTACGACTACAAAAGAATAGATTGGGCAATTAATGCATGTAAACAAACAGACACAAACCTTGTCGTAATTGGAGAGGGACCAGATTTAGGGTATCTCAAGAAAATAGCAAAGAGAGACAAAAGAATTACATTCTTGGGTTTTGTACCAGATCCACAAAGAGATTCATTTTTTAAGGAAGCAGAGGTGTTACTCTTTTGTGGAATAGAGGATTTTGGATTAGTACCTGTAGAGGCAATGTCACAGGGAACTCCAGTGTTAGCATACAAAGAGGGTGGAGTATTGGAAACAGTAAAAGAGGGAGTTACTGGGGAATTTTTCAAAGATGAGGAAGAATTATCTAATTTACTTAAGGATTTTGACAAAAGAAGATATAATGAACAAAAGATAATCTCTCAGGCAGAGAAATTTACTGAAGCGAAGTTTTTAAATAATCTTGAAAAATTCTTAATAAATGTCTCCAAGGAAGAAAAAAAGAAATATCCCAGAAGAAAGTCTTAGAGTAGCAGTTGTAGCAGAACCACTTTTTAAACATGGTGGTGCAGAGGTACATCTGAGATATATCATAAAAGCATTTCCAAATTGTGAGGTATACACAGCCTACTACGACAAGAAGTTTGTTAAGGAATTCTTTGGAGATATTAAAATACACCATTCATTCATCCAGTATTTACCAAAGAAATTTCAATTCAGACAGCTATATCTTCTCTTCCATCCATGGGCTTACAGAAGTTTCAAATTAAAAGGGTATGATGTCATAGTTTCTCTTTCCATAGCATTTGCTAAATTTGCACATACCAAAGGTGTAAAACATGTAGATATCTGTATGACACCACCTAAATTTTTGTGGGAAAAGGAAGGTAGGTCATTAAAAAATGTGGAACAATTAAAAGGTATAAACAGAACATTCTTTAAGATATACAGCTTTTTCATGGATACATTTTTAGAAAAACTCTGGCAAAAGTGGGACAAAGAAGCCGCTGCGAAATGTGACAAGATTGCGGCTATTTCCAAAGTAGTGCAGAAAAGAATAAAGAAATATTACGGACTAGAATCAGATGTCATATATCCTCCAGTAGAAGTAAAGATGATACAATCCTTCAAGAAAATAAATAGGAAGGAGAATTGGTTTTTGTATATGGGTAGAGTTGAAACATACAAAGGAGTAGATTTAGCAATTAAAGCATGTGCTATGGCAAATGTTCCTCTTAAAATTGCTGGAACAGGAGACAATCTTGAGCAGATGAAAGAGTTGGTTAAAAATATGAACAAGAAAGGGTTAATTAAATTCTTGGGATATGTTTCAGACGAAGAAAAAATTAATCTACTTTCTAGATGTAGAGCCTTAATATTTCCTGTTCGTAATGAAGACTTTGGAATAATCCCAGTAGAAGCAAACTCAGCAGGTACACCAGTAATAGCATACAGAGAGGGTGGAGTTCTTGAAACAATCTCCGAAGAGAATCCGAAAACAGGAGTGTTCTTTGACAAGTACGATGCAGAGAGTCTTGCTGAAGTCATAAAGAAATTTAAAGACTCATTATACGACCCAGATAACTGTAGAAAACAGGCAGACAATTTTGCTGCAGAAATCTTTATGTACAAACTAAAAAACTATGTTAAAGAGTAGTATAAAAAGAATCTTCGACATACTGTTTTCTGTTGTTGTATTAATTGTTTTACTACCATTACTACTTATTTGTTCACTTACTATATTCCTAACCGACAGAAGAGAGATATTTGTTAAAGAACCTCTTCGACTTGGTAAGAAAGGAGAATTTAAAATGTACAAATTTAGAACCATGATTCCTAATGCACACAGTGAAATAGCAAAGAATCCTAAATACAAAGAATTGAAAAAGAAATGGCAAAGCAAAGATGGGAAATTAAAGCTTTCCGAAGATCCAAGGGTAACTAAGATTGGAAGAATATTAAGGAAGACAGATATAGATGAACTGCCACAATTTCTAAATGTTCTAAAAGGAGAAATGTCTGTAGTAGGGCCTAGACCTATGTACCAAGAAGAAGTAGATAGATATATTAAAAAAAATCCAAATGGTAAAAAATATATTAATCAAATACTGAAAGTTCCTCCTGGGATTACTGGAATATGGCAAGTATCTGGTAGAAACGATATATCTTTTGAACAAAGAATCCTTTTAGATGCTAAATATTCAAAAGAGATTAATCTTGCAAGAGATTTTAAAATATTACTTAAAACACCTTATGTTGTTTTAACAAGGAAAGGAGCATATGAATAGAGATACTGTTACAGTTATAAAATCAATTAATTATTCTGAAGCAGATAAAATACTTACTGTGTTTGGAAGAGAATTTGGTAAATTTACTCTGTTTGCTAAAGGAATTAGAAAGATAAATAGTAAAAACAGAGGGAATATGCAAACACTTTGTACTAGTGATGTAGCCTTCTACCAAGGAAAAGGAATGCCTGTTCTTACAGAATCTGTTTTAATTCGAAGTTTGGATATGGATAAACTTCAGGTTAAAAATATTGAGAGAGTCCTTTTCATCCTAAACAAATTTCTTCAAGAGTATGATCCATATCCAAGTATCTTTGACGGATTACAATCTCTACTGAAACGAGATGGAGATTTGGAAGCTACAAACAAGCTTCGAATTAAGATTCTTAAGGATATGGGTTTTCTTTCAGATTTCTCTTCCTGTTCATTATGTGGGAATAAAGATAATCTTAAATATTTAGATACTACAAGTTTTGCTCTGGTATGCAAAAACTGTTACAGTAAAGGTAATGGAGAACCATTGGGTGAAAAGCCGTATTCATCCAAAGTACTTACAGATTCTCTAGATCGGTATGTGAGAAGAATAGTTGAGGAAATATAATGAATATAAAAACTGCCTTAAAATTTTTGTTTATTCTTTTTTGTCTGTTTATACCTTTCGGTTTTGTCAAAGCAACAGATCTTCCAGAACAGAATTTCGGAGTTAATGTAAATGCAAATATTAATGTAGACCTATATTCTCAGTTAAGTATTAACCCAATATCTGTTGAGATTAAAGAAAGCTCTCAGGTATCTTTGGATATTGTAGATAGTCTGAATAATCCAAAAGCAAACAGACAGATAGAGATATATATTAATGGTTCATCTTTAGGAGTAACAATCACCCAACCGGCACTTACAGATTTATTAGGTCATACTGTTGGTTATGTAAAATCTTCCATAGCTGGTTCTTATGAGGTATGTGCAAGAGATATTACAGAGCCTTTAACCGTTGGGATTTTAGATTGTGAAGTATTGTATGTAACACCAGTTCCTGTCCCAACAATATTTGCAGAACCTTCGTACAGTATTGGGACTAAAAACACGATTCTATGGAGTACTGCTGGGAGTGGAACATACACATACTTCGCACAGGTAAGTACTAAGGCAGATTTCTCTACAATATATGAAGACAGTGGTTGGATAGGGGCAATGGGTTATGAATTTGAAAATCTTAAAAATGGCCAGATATATTTTTACAGAGTAAAGGCAAAGAATGCTTTTGGTGGAGAAAGTGCTTGGTCAAATACGGTCTTCTCTGTTCAAGATTCCCAAAAACCAGAGATTGTACTTCTTAGTGTAAGTGGTCTTGGGGACAATACTGTGGAAGATTGGGATCCAAATGATGAAATAATAATTCGTATGAGAGTTAAAGATAATATTACAATAGCTAGTAAGAGTTTCTGGTGTGTTTTAAGTGATGATTCTTCAGATGATTGTAAAGATAGTGAGATTACGGTAGGAGATATTTGGGAAGTTAGAGTTAAACTGGGAGATTTGGAACAGGATAACAATGGGTATCTACTAGAAGAATATACTTTCTGTGCGCAGGCAGTAGATTCTGTTGGTAATGTAAGAAGGATATGCAATATTAATCTTTACCTCTTACATACAGAAGGGCCAATTCCTCCTCCCAAAACTCCAATTGACAAGGTTGTAGATAGAGCTAAAGAGATAGTAGATGATACGATTGGAAAGATAGAGGTTGAAGATTTACAGAATATTACAGTTACAACGGTTGCTACAAATATTACAATCGGTATTGGTATATTAATTGGTAGTTTCAATTCTATTCCATACTTAATAGCCCAACTTATCCTTGGATTACTAAGTATCCTTGGATTTAGGAAGAAGGGTCATCCAGTAGGATATGTGTATGATTCTGTTACAAAAGAACCAGTATCTCAGGCCATAGTAAGAGTTTTTGACAAGAATGGTATATTGGTATGGACGGATGTAACGGATGGTAATGGATATTTCAGAGGTACGAATCTAAACAAGGGAACATATTCCATAAAGGTAACTGCAAGAGATTACACATTTCCATCTAAGATAGTGTTTGGTAAGGAGGATTTTCCTTTGGAGAATGTGTACCACGGAAGAGAATTCTCTGTCCGTGATGAGGATATTCCAAATTTCTCTATTCCTATGGATAAGGTAGAGTATGGTGCATTTAGAATATTCTTTGAAAAGATAATTTCGCAGAGTAAGTTTGTATGGAAGAGTTTGCATGTAATTTTATTTGTTGTTGGTATATGTTTTGCATTGTATGCACTATATGTATCTCAGGTATGGTATAACTATTTAATTGTTGGTATATATATTCCTGCACTTGTTTTGTTAGTATTTTCTTTGTTTGGTAAGAAAGGAAAGTACGGGATTGTTAGAAATACAAAAAAGAAGAGATTACAGGGTGTAATAGTTGGTCTTAGGGAAAAGGAGTTTGGTAAGTTAGTGTCTAAGAGGGTAACGGATTATTTGGGGAGATACAGATTTGTTGTAAACAAGGGAGAGTATTCTATAGAGATATTGAATAGTGGCATTGCGATAACTAACTATGTTGGTTTGGATGGTATTGTAGTAGAAGATAATACTGTTATAGCTAAGGATATAGTTGTAAAAAAGATTATTGAAGATGGGAACGATGAGGAACTGGAGGAGGTGCTAGAACCACTTTCTGAGCTTTAATATGTTGAGAAATGGTTAATATAGTGGTATTATTCTTTAGTCCTTTTTTAGGGCGTATAGCTTAATTGGTAGAGCAAGCGGCTCTTAACCGCTAGGTTCAGGGTTCGAGTCCCTGTACGCTCATTTCCCTTTAATTGACTGTATATTTAAACGAGCATATAATCATGACTATGAGGGAGGGAAGGTTGTAGACCTGTACTACAAGCAACACTCCCTTTTTTGTTACTTACTACCCACCTTACCCCTTAGTGGATTCATATATATCATGTACTTCTTAAATGGTATAAGAAGACTAGAATATAGCTTCTGGTTAGGTATAAGGATATGCTCTAACTTGTTTATCTTGTCTAAATACTCTACTAAACATTTATAATCTCCATCCCCTGCTACTATGATAGCCTTATCATAATTTGGTAACTCTATCATTGTATGTAATACAAGCTCTGTATCTACATTCCCTTTTACACTCTTCTTACCTTCAGTATCTGTATGTGCAATAGTTGGTTTAAATATTAAAGTATATCCAGAATTTTTTAATTCCTCGTACATCTTCTCATTGTCCTTTACATATCCCATAAAAAGAAAAAACTTCTGTACATGATACTTATCTTCTAAGTATATTTTGAATTTCTTAAAATCTATTCTCCATCCCTTGTACTTACGAGTAGGAAGATCTGTAAGAAGTCCCTGATACAGATTATTACCATCTATGAATGCATAGATTATTTCTTTTTTATTTTGTTCTTTGTTCATAATGAATGTTAACCTTTTTAAGAGGTAGTTACAATCTCTTTTTTCATATATAGTACCCCCTTGGTATATCCCCTTGCTTTGTAGTACTCTCTGGTACCAACTGCAGATATGACGGAAATATTCTTAAATCCATTTTTCTTGGATATCTCCTCAGCCTTTTCTATTAGCTTTTTCCCAAGTCCTAGATGCTGAGACTGCCCAGTACTATCCTCTGTTAAGCTCATAACCTTACCATACACATGTACCTCACGAATAATGGAAGAATTCCTCAATTCTTTAATGTAGTTAAATCTTTTGTAGATTGGATTTGGTAAACACAATCTTAAGAATCCACATATCTTATCTGTTTTCTTTGTCTTAAAAGATATGAACACCTCTTTACCAATTGAAGATTTGTAATTAATTATCTC
>JAKPKF010000397.1 GCA_029553845.1 bacterium
AGCTACCACTCAATACGGTGCTAGGGGTGCAAGACCAACTTGGGTTGGTTAGCCTGTTTGATAACCTTTAGGGATGCCTAGGGGGAATGGCAGGTAGGGGAGAGCTATAACAATGAGAAAGAACAGTAAGAATAGTTTTATAAACTTGTTGACAGTTCACCTTTGGTACTATAGTATATAGATACAAGGAGATTACAACATGACCAGAAACCAAGAAGTTAAGATTCATAAGGAAATTGTAGAGTTCATCGGTGGGGAGACTGACAACAGCAAGATTGACGCTCTAATTCTCCAATACGCTTCCAAGAAAGAAAAGGAGATTAAAAATGGCAAACGCAAATAAGGCTACCTTGGTGGAAATGGAACTGAGGGGAAAGTTCGGGGTTGGAATCTATATCAATGGAGGTTTGTCGAAGTTCTTTGTCAATGCAATCGACCTTCTGGAAGAAATAAAAGCACTCAAGACGATTGGGTACGATGTAAAAATGGAGAGGAAGTAATGACCGTACTCAGCCTTTTCGACGGGATTTCCTGTGGGCAGCTCGCTCTAAAAAGGGCGGGCGTTCGTGTTGATAGGTACTATGCTAGTGAGATAAAACAATCTGCAATCAAGCTGACACAACACCACTTTCCAAACACTATCCAGGTGGGTGATGTAACAAAACTACATGCAAGTGATTTACCTAAAATTGACCTATTGATTGGCGGTTCTCCTTGTCAAGATTTTTCTCCGTCGAAGTGGATTAATTGGGAGAGTAAAGGGCTTGAAGGTGATAAATCTGCACTATTCTACGAATATTTAAGGTTGTTGAAAGAGTTAAAACCGAAGTACTTTTTGCTCGAAAATGTAAAGATGAAAAAAAAGAGTGAATATCAGCTTAATGACTTTCTTGGCGTAAAAGGTGTACATATCAATTCAAGCTTAGTTTCTTATCAAAACAGACCTAGGATATATTGGACTAATATTCCTGGTTATGAGTTAGATTTATTCGGTAGCATGATAAGCCAACCAGAAGATAAGGGGATCAACTTCCAAGACTATAAAGATACTGATTATGAGTACTGTAAGCAATTCAAGGTTAACCGTACACCAAGCAGGGAGAGAATGTGGAACAATGGTAACGGAAGAAACCAAAATGGTGCATGTGCAAATATTACAAATGCAAAGAAAGTTTATTGCATAACTAGAAAGCAAGACAGATTCCCAAATAGCGGACTAATAGAGTTTGACGACTTTTGTAGATATCTCACCAGACATGAGATAGAACAAGCTCAAACACTACCAAAGGGATATACAGATATTCTCACTTATAACCAGATGCAAGATGTTTGTGGTGACGGCTGGACAGTTGACGTTATCGCTCACATCTTCAAGGGATTAGTAGCAACTTGACACTTATAGATAATGTGTTATAATAAAGGAGGATGGAGATAATCTGTTCTCATTTTTAGTAATTATTTGACTTTAAGGTGAGAGAAAAGCCTATGGAGGTTACTGTTTTGGATGGGAAAAAAGTGATAGAGGTAAAATGCAAAGGTGCTGACACATTACCGATAGATAGGATACTAGAGTTTCAAAATGATTTGAAAACTTTATCTAAAGACAACGAGAAGAAACTACGCAACTCTATTTTAAAGTTTGGATTTATAGCACCTTTCTTTGTGTGGGACAATCAAGGAGAGTGGAAACTTCTTGATGGACACCAAAGGCTCAAAACCTTGTTAAAGATGCGTAAGGAAGGATATGACATTCCATTGCT
>JAKPKF010000485.1 GCA_029553845.1 bacterium
AAGGTCAGACATATCGGCTACTTTGGATATTTTCTTACCTGTCTTTAAGAACACAGCACTCTCTAAAAGCCCACCGAATAAAACATCAATCCCTGTGTCTAATGCAAACTCCTTAGCAAATGCATCTAAATTAAAATCGCCCTTTTCTACTGATTTGCTTAATGCTAAAGAAGTATTAACAGGTATGCCCGACAAAGCATCAGCAACAGCAGATGAAACAACAGTCTGTGCTAAGCCTTTCTTTGCAAGCGAAGGTAGAGCCTTTTGAACGCCCATTTTAACTGCTCCCCTCGCTACTCCGCCTGTCATTCCATACAAGCTCATTAAACCAGCACCATAGCCAATCTTGTAACCTAACTTATCTTCTGCTTGTGAAGTGTCAATGTTCGTGCCTGTCTGCTTTTCTAAGGTTCTTTTGGTATCACCTACACTTAAGCCTTGTAACACTCCATAACCAAAAGGTCTTGAAGTTGCAAACTGCTCGGTATTTGTAGCAATCTTTTGCTTTAATTCAGGTGTGTGATTGTACACCATAGGCAACCTTGAAGTATGCTGAAGTAAGGCTAAATCATTGGGATTAAAAGCCTGTGTGGGTACACTCTTTTGTACACTTGGTACGCTCTTAGGCTCGCTCTGTGGAATTACCTTTGGAACTGCCTTTGCTTTCATCTGCCCGGTTTCTTTTCTTAATTTGGCATCTATTTGTGCAGACTTAAATATCGCCTGTTTAAACAGGTCGTCTATATTTGCCATAACATCTCCTATACTAATCCAAACTTCTGTAACAGGTATCTTGCATCTTCTTCTGTTATTCTTCCTGCATTATAGTCTGCTTGGATTTTCTTAGCCATTTCAGACCTACTTGTTCCAACCCTTAATATAGAATTTGCTATTTCATTCTCATAAGCAGAAATGTCTTTCATTGAACTATCTCTTACAGGAGTAGTAGAAGAAACAGGTTTGCTCTGAACAGGGTTAATTCCTAATGCCTGTAAGTATGAATAATCACCATAAGCAGCCGCAAGTTTTGCTTTGTTCATAGCATCTGCCTCTGCCTGTGCCGCTAAATCCCTTGAGATTGCCTGTTGCTGTAATTCATAGTTTAAAGCATCTCTTGCTAAATTAGCATACTCGCCATAATACCTTGCTGCTAAATCAGATAATGAGGCATCTCCTGTTGCCCTAATATTCTGTTCGTTTTCCATTATCTGCCTTAAAGCATCTTCCCTTGCTAAATCAAGGGTAGTCCTTGTGTTCTGATACCCTGTGTCTAAACCTAACATAGTGCTTTCAGTTGCTCCACCTGTATAACCTAATGCAGATAAAGTCTGTGGTGCAGACCTCTTTGCTTGC
>JAKPKF010000486.1 GCA_029553845.1 bacterium
ATAAGGATGACGTAAAAAGAAACGCATTTTATACCTTTAAATGTCCATGTTGCAACTCTGAATTTGTAGCTTATGGAAACAGCAAAAGAATCTATTGTAGCATCTCCTGCTATGCAAAAACCAGAACGAAAAGAGGTAACGAGCAATGAGCACTAAGAATATAGAAAGTTACTATTCATCGCTTGTACACCTTATTGCAATGAAGAATAGAGGAATATTAAACGAGGCAGATTTCCAAAATGCTGAGTCTGTTTTGGCGAGTAAATATTGTATCAAAAAAGATAGTCTTTATCGGGCTAATGACTTGATAAATAATCGTTTTAGAGTGATATATATACTACCAAAGAAGGAGGGCCAAAATGGAACAAAAAAGGATAACTAAGATAGATGCGTTACCAAAGTTACAAAAGAAAACTAGAGTAGCAGCATATGCTAGAGTTTCAACTGGTAAAGATGCAATGCTTCATTCCCTAGCCGCTCAGGTAAGTTATTACAACAAGATGATATCAGAGCATGAAGGATGGGAATTTGCTGGCGTTTATGCCGATGAAGCATTGACAGGAACTAAGGACTCAAGAGAAGAATTCCAAAGGCTTATAAGCGATTGTAAGGCGGGGGAAATCGACATGGTTGTAGTTAAGTCCATATCAAGATTTGCAAGAAACACATTCACGATGCTAAAGACAATTAGGGAATTAAAAGCACTTGGAGTTGATGTATTCTTTGAGGAACAGAATCTGCATACATTGAGTGCTGAAGGTGAGATGGTATTAACGTTCTTAGCTTCGTTTGCACAGGAAGAAGCACGATCAAACTCAGAAAACATCAAATGGAAAATTAAAAAGGATTATGAAAAAGGAATCCTCTGGGGTGGCAAAGACATGTATGGGTACAAGATAGATAATAGAAAGCTTGTACTCATACCTGAACAGGCAGAACTCGTGAAAAGAGTATTTAAATTGTACCTTGAAGGATGCGGAGTTCAGATGATAGCTAATATCCTAAACAATGAAGGAGAGCGTTCATTAAAAGGTGGTAGATGGAACAAATCAACCATTTTGAACATGATAACGAATTACAACTATACTGGAGCATTGGTTCTTCAAAAGACTTATAGAGAGAACTACCTTTCCAAAAAAACCAAAAGGAATAAAGGTGAAAAGG
>JAKPKF010000449.1 GCA_029553845.1 bacterium
TATTATTGCCAAATATTCTATTTAATAGAAAGTAAAGAATTTATAATAAAAAAGAAATAAAATTATCTTATCTTTGAACCTGTTTTCATTTCCTTATCTGCCTCTAATAGTGAGACTAGTTTTCCGTCGTCAGCTGCTAAAAGCATGGCTTCACTTGTTACACCACGAATTGTTGCTGGTTCAAGATTACATACTGCCACTATCTTCTTACCAAGAAGCTCTTCCTTCTTATAGTAGCCCTTTATACCTGCAACTATCGTTCTCTCTTCTCCGACATCAATCTTCATAACATAGAGCTTATCTGCCTTCGGGTGATCCTCAACAGAAAGGATCTTACCTGTTCTTATATCTAGTTTTAGGAATTCATCAAAAGGTATCATAGGTTTATCCTCCTTCTTTACCAAGGTCTTCTTCATGGGGGGCGGATTATCTAGCTTGTCTATCTGCCTCTTAATCTCCTCATCAGGAACTTTATGAAAAACTGGCTCTGGCTTTCCTAGGGATCTTCCCTGCTCTAACAATAACTTAGAGCTGTCATTCCAAAAGAACTTGTCAACACCAAGTTTCTTTAGCATCTTTTCCGTTGAGAAAGGCAAGAATGGATTTAGTACAATTGAAAGTGTCTTTGCAAGCTCTAGGGAGATATAGATGGTGTTTTCTGCCCTTTTTCTATCTGTTTTTACTAGCTTCCACGGCTCCTTCTTGTCAAAGTATCTGTTACATACCTTTGCAAATGAGACGACTTCCTTTAGCGCATCCTTCATCTTGAATATCTTTATCAGACTCCCTACCTTGTCGCCTATCTCCTCTATGCTCCTTATGGCCTCTCTATCGTCCTCATCCAACAGGGATTTGTCAAGAGAAGGGATCCTCCCATCAAAATTATTAAATGCAAATGTTACAGACCTATGGACAAAATTACCAATGATGTCATTTAACTCATCATTTATCCTCTTCTGGAACTCTTCCCACATGAAGTCAGAATCCTTTGATTCCGGAGCGATTGTTGTTAGATAATACCTTAAGTAGTCGGGCGGGAAAT
>JAKPKF010000460.1 GCA_029553845.1 bacterium
ACTTATATTGTTATGAAAAGAGAAGAGATGATAGACAGGTGTATTGAAATTGAAGATGAGTATGACTCTCTTCAGAATATCCACTTAACTGATGAGGACATTGAAGATGTGTCTGACAGATATCAGGAGAAGCTTGAGCTTCAGTGGCATAAGCAAGAGCTTGAAGATGAGTATAAAGCATTGAATGCTGAACTTGGGCTTATCAAAAGATCATTATATGATAGGTCTTTAATAAGAAGCAGAAATCTTCAGGATTCTGATACGTGGAATTACAGAACTTCTCAAATGTAATTCAATGTATAGAGAACGCAATCCTAATCATAAGAGTCCTTTCACATACGAAAGGACTCTTAATAATCTCACTATTCCTTACAAGGATATGGGATGGTTGAATAGTGGAATAAAGAGTTGTGATCATTCAAAAGAAGGGGTTGATAACAGTCTTTATTGTCTTCGTGCTACTGATTATATTTATATTTGTCATGAATGTAAAGCATTCTGGCATGTAGATATGAGTGATTAAATATATTCTCCTGTTCCCAAAGCATTGTGCTGAGGTGGATTAAATGGAATTAATGTTCCAGCAGGAGAATTTTTATCTTCCTTCTCTTGAGAGCTAATGTCCTTATTCTTATTATTAGGGGATGTATGAGAATAAGGGCTTTCTTAGTTTAATATTTTAAAATAAAAATGTTATGAGCAAATTATTAGAAGAAAGTTTGAAACAAATAGAATATGAAAGGTACAATTTTACCACTAAAAGTGGTGTAAATGTATTGTTTCAAAGAATGAATAAGGACTCAATGTGGTATGTCATTGCTGATAATCAGATTGTTAATTGGGGCAGATATCGTAATGATCTGGAAGAGTGGTGTGATATGGCTTTGTAATCAAATAACAGAACAGAGTTTAGCTGTTTACAGAGAAATAAAAACGGTTTAATCATACTGTTCTCTGTTCTGTTTTATTTTATAGCTTAAACCTTAAAATTACATATTATGAACATTAAAGAACATTTCAAATGTGAGGATGGTCTTATGGATAGGGCCAGAATCAAAAGTAAGAGTGGGAGATTTGAATTCTCCGTTGTTGCTGGAGAATATGCTTACTCCACTCCAAGACATCTGATACATGATCACGATTATGAAGAGGTGGAGGTAGCTATTTTCAATGAAGAGGGTGATTGGGCTAAGAGAGAAGAAGTGGAGTTTCTCTTTCCTATTCTTGGAGAAGGAGAATATGGAGGAATGGAACACGCTGTGTTTGCCTATATTCCTGTTTATGCAGTAGAACGGGCTATTGAAGCATCCTGATATAACGAAATGGATTAATATAACAAGGGCAGAGTTTTGATCAAGTTAAAAATGATATGGTTTTGAATTTACTTTCTATATTGTTCTCTGCCTTTGTTTATTATTTTAATATTATAATGAGAGGTAATTAAAACTTACAATTATGTGTTTACAATTATCAAGTGAGAAAACAAAGCTGAGTAAAGCAACGAAAGACATTGTGTGCTATAAAAGGCTGGATGTATATGAAGGACTGGATATAACCAAATATCCTGATGGTACAGCTTTCAAAGGAGTTATAAAGGGAATCGAGTGTAAGGGACATCTCACTGTGGAATACGGAAGATTGTATTTTTGTACTAATGACAGTGCTCTAAATGGCTCTAGTTGTGATGACAAGAAAGGTTATAAATATTCATGGGTGTTTGATGACAGAGTGACTGGAATTAATGGAGAGGCTCCTGTGTTTATAACTGTATATAAAACGATCTATCAGAATTTTACTGTTAAGATCGGTGAAACTTATACCCCCTCTCTTGAGAGAATAGGCGATACTGTTTATGAGGGTCTTCACTCATATGCAAATATCAGAGACACTCTGCGTTCTATGTTAGAAAATGAAGTAATTGCAAGATGTATTATACCGAAAGGTGCTTTTTATTATAAAGGAACATTTGATGGTAGTACATCATATGCTTCTGATACTCTAACCTATGTTGAATTAGTTTAAATATAACAAGCAGAGTTAACCTGTA
>JAKPKF010000467.1 GCA_029553845.1 bacterium
CTACACAGTGCTTGGAGAGGAAGCTATCATTAAACAGGTTGTTGGAGAAGGAAACACTATCGTTTACAAGCTTCAGGACTCTTCTGGCAATGTAATTGTGATTGAAAATCCAGAAGGATTGTTCTATGAGGTGAAGGATTCCAAAACAAAAGATAAATACGAATTGGTTTGGCAAAATAGTAAATTTGAAATTTATGAAGATGAAAATAATGAATTTGAATTAGTGCGCAAATCAAATAAGGCAATTATTGGACAATATGCAACTATTCAAGGGGCAAAGTTAGATGCTCAGAATTCTTGGCAAGATGATTGGAAATCAGGAAAGTTGGATAATGGAACAAAAGATACACAAAGAGAGTTGTTGGCTAAACTTGCTGAAAAAGCGGGCGACAAAGAATATGCTGATGATGTGAGATCAGGAAAGGTTCCTTCTTCCATGATTGCTGAAAGAATTAATTATTACCAAACAAAGGTTGGTGATTCCGAAGAAAATGAATCCTTAAAGGTTAAGATCGGTGACATCAAGAAGAACATGGATGCTGCCCGGAAGATGGGATATGATACGGAACCTTATCAGAAAGAGATTGATAAACTGGAAACCAAAGATGACAACAGCAAGAACGGTTACTACGCTGCCATGACAGGGAAGGCAAGAACGGACAATCCCTTTACCAAGGGAACTCCAGAATATACGAAATGGGATAGTGATTGGAAGATTGGGAATGAGGATTTCAAATACGAAAGCAACAAAGAGTTGTTTAAACCGAAAGACTCTAAAACTAAAGATGTAGATATGTTGGTAATCCAGTATGCAATGGAAGATATTGAAGATGGCAAAGAACCCAATGCCGCATTGGCAGAGGCTTTACAGGATCAGAATTATTATGGTGAAAAATCTGTAAATATTCGTAGGGACGCTGTAAATTATTTAAGAAGCAAAGGGATCAATGTTAATTTTAACAAGGTACAACAGCTTCTTGGAATTAGAGACTCCGAACCAGACGACAAAGAGCTTAAAGAAATGTTGGTGAATGATGCCCCCGATTATTATGGTGCTATTGTAACAACGGCAAGGCGTGGGAATAATCCTCAGATGGGGGCCCAGGAATTAAGGAAGAATATAGAACCTTTTATGACAGCTCATGGCGTTCAGTTTAATGAGGAAGAATTTAACAAAGCCTATAAGGAGTTTAGTAAAGCCGGTGTGAGCAAGGCGGCTTTCATGAAGGGAACGGATTCTTACGATTTTTACACCAAAGGTGGCGCTGATAAGAAAACTAAAGACGCTGTTGCACTTATGGAGTGTATGGAATGTGGGCACAAATTTAAAAAGAATCTATCTTCTAAT
>JAKPKF010000468.1 GCA_029553845.1 bacterium
GGAATAAACAATCATGAAAATGACATTGAGGTGAATCCATGCAAAGCAAGACATAAGACAAATGTTAGAATGTCACATGCAGAAGTAACAGAGATATCTCTTAAAGCTAAATTACCACTTACATTGGAATTTGCACTCTCATTTATTAACGATGATGAGCTGATAGAGGTAACTCCAAAAAGCATTCGTCTAAGAAAAAAACTATTAACCGACACTGAACGAGTATGGGCAAAGAGGAAAAACCTAACTGCCTATGCTAAACAACAAATGGGTATAGAGTAATCATTAAATCCAAATAACTATATAAAAGAAAAAGGGCTGTTTTACCAGCCCTTTTAGAATTCAATTAATAACAGAATTAATTTCTGTCGTCTCTATTGAAGTTTCCGCCATCGAATGATCTTCTCTCACGATTTTCCTCACGTGCTTCAGATACATTCAAAGCTCTACCGTCCAACTCTTTACCATTCAACTCAGCAATTGCTTTCTGAGCTTCTTCTTCAGAAGACATTTTTACAAAACCAAATCCTTTGGATCTGTTCTTGATTCTGTCCTTGATTACTACTGCCTCTTCGACAGTACCAATGGCACTAAAAGTCTCTCTTAACATCTCGTCATCGACGTTCCAGCTAAGATTTCCGATAAATAATTTGTTTCCCATTATTTATATAAAATAAAATAAACTCGCTATACCAATACACTTGGGAGAAAAATTACTCAAAGCAGTCTGTTCGATCGCTCCAATAGCATGAACATTATATCATAGTTTGTAGTAAAATATATACCTATGGAAAAATCAATATTAATACATACTTGCTGTGCAGATTGTTTACTTAATACACTCTCATCTCTTGAAACACAGAAAAACCTTACAGTACTTTTTTACAACCCAAATATCCACCCAAGAGCAGAATTCCTTGAAAGATTAAACGCTGTAAAAATAGTATTAATGGATTATCCTAATATTAAGTTGGTAATCCCAGATTACCGTCCAAGTGAATATTTTGAAAGTATAAAGAAAGAAGAGAAGCGATGTACTGGATGTTGGAAACAAAGATTGGGCTATCTTTTTAAATACGCCAAAGAGCATGAATTCGACTCTGTAACTTCTACACTAATTAGTAGCTCATACCAAAATAAAGGTGAGATACTCAAAATTGCATCAGACTTAGAAAAAGAATTTTCAATTCCATTCATACTACCAAAAGAATACAAGCAAGAAATACATAAAGGTTTTTACAAACAAAACTTCTGTGGTTGTTGTTACTCACTTACGGAGCGAATGAATGAAAAATATGTAAAATAACTGCTATAATTTTCCCTATGGATTACTTTGTCATAATATTACTTGCCCTGTTGGCATCAGTTGCAATTCTGATTATCCTCTCTCATTTTCTACCAAACAAAGATACAAACGATCTCGAAGAAGAAGAAGAGTAAAAATATTGTAAGGTTTTTGTAAGACAAAGATTAATAAACTGTCAAGATGTTGAGCCTTAAATTTAGACCTTCAATCCTTCTAATAATTTGTGACGCAAACATTGGTTGTCTATTCCAAAAAAATTTCCTTGATACAGAATTCTATATCAGTATCGCATACAATTCTGAAACTGGTATAAAGAAAGCCTTAAGTAATAAATATGACATTGTATTAATAGATCTACAGGAGAAAGCAAAAGAATGCTTTAAGACTTTAATTCGCATAAGAGATGTAAACAGAAATATTCCTATTATTGTAATTGGAAACAAGGAAGATCATGAAAGCCAAATCAATACATATAAGCTTGGAGGAAACCTCTTTCATTCTAAACCAATAAGCTTTCCATTAATTGAGGCAGAAATTCGGCAACTTCTTTTTTATAAATTTAAAAAAATACTCATACAAATGGGAGATATAGAAATAGATTTAACAAGCAGAGTCATAAAACGAAAGCAAAAAGAGATTAACCTTACCAAAAGTGAGTTTAATCTCCTGCTTCTGTTAATAAAAAACCGCGAAATGGTAATTAGCCGAGAAAAAATAATCTCAAATGTTCTCAATTATAACAAAGATATTGGATATGCTGCCGTAGATACTATGATTAGTAGAGTAAGAAAAAAGCTTTCTCAGTACGGTAGTGAAAGCGTAATTGATACTGTTGTAAAAGTCGGTTACCGATTAAATCCTATCTATATTAAAAATTGTAAAATCAAACACTACTAATAATTATGATATACTCTTGGGTATGCCAAAAGCACTCAAAATCATAACAATTAAAAATAAAGATGAGGAAAAATTACTAAGACAAAAAAGCCAAAATATCACCACAGAAGAGATAAAGACTCCACAGTTCCAAGAATTTTTAGATAATCTCCTCTACACAGCACAACACAGTGAAGAGCAAGGTAATGTCCCTGCAGGGGGTATTGCTGCTGTACAGGTAGGAGAACATAAAAGAGTTTTCTTCATTCTCAATTACGATACGAACCAATGGGAAGTTTTTATAAACCCAAAGATAGAGATAGAGGAATTTTTAAAGACTACCACAAAGGAGGGTTGTTTAAGTGTACCAGATATTTTAGGGAATGTTACAAGATATCTAAAGGTAAAAATTAGATACCAAAATAGAGAGGGAGAGTGGGAAACAAAAAGATACGAGGGTCTAAATGCTGTAAGCATACAGCATGAGGAAGACCACTTGGAAGGAGTCCTTTTCATTGATAAAATGGTAAAGTAAATTATTAGCAAGCTGCCATACATGTTTAAGAAAATAATAATAACGATAATACTTTCAGTTATATTGCTTGAGAGCAAGGGCATCTTTGCTCAACAAAGTGTCGATGATGTTATCGGAACAGTAAAAACAGAAAGCGTTATTTCAGATTTAGATCAGAAAGAAGCTCAGAGGGAGGAGTCCTTTACAAATCTTCTCAAGCTCAATATCCCGAGCCAGACGAATAATCCTAGCTTGATTTTAACTTTTATTGATCCATCTGAGGAAAAAAAGGGCGTTCAACTTGAAATAGATTCCAAAAGTTTTATAACTATTACGAGTCCTTATACTCTACCTGCTCTTTCTATTGGTGATCATATTTTGAAGTTTAAATTTGTAGATAATGTCGGAACAACCCAATTGCTTGAAAAGACATTGATTGTACTCCCAAGAGCTCCAATTATAAATGCACCAACCATAAATGACTCATCTGTGCTAGTGTATGGTACTGGTTTGGCAAATTCAGAAATTATTCTTGTAATGTCCTCTGGCTTAAATATATTTACTAAGCAATCCACCATAGATGGCGAGGGAAAATGGTCCATCCCGTTTGAAGCAGGAGAACTTGTGGATGGGACATACTCTTTAACAGGATACGTTCGAAAATATGGATACTCAAGTGATCCAGCGGAGCCAATCACCTTCATTCTTGGTGAAGGAACAACAAACATAGCCGGAACTAATACAAATACTTTTGCCTTTAAAAATGTAGATGTTTCCAAATTAGGAAAGTTCGTATCTGACAATCCGGATATCATAGCCTTAGTTGCAGGTTTTTTTGTACTAGGTTTTTTGGTATCTTTCCTTCTTTCTCTAATCTTCAAAAATACAGATAACGACAAGGATATCGAAAAAATGAGGAAAGAAGTTGTAAAACCAAAAACTGAAGGAAAAGAGTTAACATTAAAAGAGAAACTCCTTTTAGATAAGAAAGGAGAAAAACCTTCTGTAGAGGACAAGAAGAATGAAAAAGCCGAAATAAAAAAAGAGGAAGAGCCTGAACTTAAAGAAGAAGAAAAAATTGTTACAAAGATTGACTTCTTAAGAGATTTCAAAAACTTTGACCCAGACAATGCGAAGGGCAAAGAAAGCAACAATCCTCAGAGGAAAATTAAGATATCTCTCACATCAAAAAAGGATTAATTCGTGATAGAATGTAGCACACGCCAAGATGGTGAAATGGCAGACACGCTACGTTCAGAACGTAGTCCTAGCAATAGGGTGGGGGTTCAAGTCCCCCTCTTGGCATGTTATTTCCAATACCAACTCTCAATATTTGCAAATCTCTCATAAGAGAAGTTACATGTATCTAGATTGACACCTTTTAGTTTATCATTTACTACATAAACGAAATTTGGATGATACAGGAATACAACGGGAGCATCTTCTACTAAGTATTTCTGGAAAGTAGCATATCTCGCTTTCCTTGTATTTATATCTGTTGTCCTTCTTCCATCTTCCAAAAGAATATCTACCCTCTCATATGAATACCCAGAGAGATTAAGATCTGGATAACTACTTTTAAGAGAGTGCCAAAGATTGTATTGATCTGGATCTACAGTAGTCTCAATCTCAAATAAAAGGAGTTCAAAATCTCTTGTAGCAATAATCTCCTGAGTAATTTGTGTATAATTTAACCTTTCTGTTTTAAGAATAATTCCTTCCTGCTCAAGCAACTCTTTCAGTTTTGTAACTAATCTATCGTTAATCTCACTTTGGAAATATGTCAAAGTGAAGCTTAAAATTTCATTCTCCTTTGATTCATAGTAAATTTCACCCTCTTTTCTCTCATATCCCGCACTTTTAAGATACTCTCTTGCCTCTTCGGGATTGTATTCAAGATAATCTACATTTTTGTTGTAAACCCAAGAGTCTGTAGCATATGGACCATATATAGGAACCCCAGATATCTTAGCCTCTGCATATAATTTGTCTTTATCTATTAAAGAAGATAATCCTTTCCTTAAATTCTCATCTTTTAAATCTTCCTTTCTCAAATTGAAAAATATCAACTTGCTTCTGTATTTTTCCTCCATAATATATGTATTGAAGTTCGGATATTCCATAGTAAAGCTCAATGCCTCCTGATCCCAACCATTAACCGCATCCAATAGTCCAGTTCTAAATGCTGTGTTTAAACTCTTTGTGTCTGGATATACCCTAAGGGTAATGTTCTTAATATTGGGAGTATACCTATCATATTCGTTATCTACAAGATACACTGCGTTTTGCTCTGTTCTTACCACTTTGTATTTTCCACTACCTACTGGATATCTTGCAAAGATATTAAATGGCATATCGCTAAGATTTACATCTCCTAAAACAGAGTAGGGAACTATGTATATTGAGATAGCCTCAAAAAATAGAGGGTTTTCCTCTCCTAACTTAAACCTAACTGTGTATTCATCAATCTGCTCAACAGTAACACCTTCTAAGGATATACCTACAGTATCATAGTCATAATCTTTTGAAAGAGAAAGGGCTGTTTTAAATGTAAACACCACATCTTGAGCTGTAAGTTTTTCCCCATTTTGCCAAAGAAGATCTTTTCTTATTGTAAAAACATATTCCAACTTATTCTCTGCCATACTCCACTTCTCAGCAATTCCAGCAACAGGTTTTCCTGACTTATCAATATGAATAAACTTATCAAAAACTAATGATTCTACGGATTTATCAAAATAGTTTGCAGAAGCAAATATTGGATTGAAAGAAGAGATAGCCCCGACACTACCCTCTGTGAAAGTTTCCTTATCCTCAGCTCCATCTAATATATTTGCAAAAGTCGAAGAACGAAGAAAAAGGATAAACACAAAACCCAGTACAATAAAAAGCAGAATATAACTAAAAGGATGAGTTGTTTTAAAAATCTTTGATACAACAGAAGGATAATTCCAAAAGAAATCCCTAAAATCTTTTTTAGGAGTAATCTCTTTTATTTCAGAATCTGAAAGAGAAGACAGAGCATCTTTCATCGAGAGAACTTCCTTCTTTTCTTTTTTTGCTTGCATATTTTCTAAGCAGATAATTTCAGTAACAAAAGGGAAAGAACTATTAATATCACGATCAAAGCAATTGTGAAATAGTAGAGAAATCTCTCTAGTCCTCTCTTTGTTCTAAATACCTCTCCACCACCTCCAAACATCTTTCCTAGACCTTCAGCACGGTTTTGCATAAGAATACTCACAACAAGGAGAGAACAGACAACAATCTGCAATATATATACTAGATTTAGAAAATTACCATTCATAATGGCTATTATACACCATTTTACTCTGCTTTATCCAAGGCCCTATACAATGCTGCAAACAGTGATGTAACAACAGAAAAACCGATTATAGATATCAAGCTGGTTACTTCGAAACTGTTTATCTGTAATGTCCCAATATTCGTTTGCTCAAAGGTATATGTTTCAATATAAAAATCTGTCATAAAAGTCTTTAAAAGAAACATTACTCCAATAAGAAGAATGGAAGACATCAAAAAGAAGGTCGGAAATTTACTTTTTATGGTAAGAAAATGAAGTAAAGGAGGAGATACCATGAGAGTCAATGCAAGAATAATTATCGTAGTAAACATATAGATACCCCCAGATGGAAATATGATTCCTCGCTCAAAAATTTGCATAGCAACAAATAAGATTAGGGAGTAAACAAAAAATAAACGTAGGGTATTTCTCATAAAAAGGCAGTAAATATTTTATCTTTGTATAATATATCACAACTTATCATAGACATGAACTATTTCTTTGAGTATACTTTACCTAATAAAACTGCCGTATGTATAACACTGCCAAAACAAAAATCATTGCTACGATAGGACCATCCTCATGGGATAAATCTGTGCTTACAGACATGATAAGCAACGGTCTCTCGATTGCTAGAATAAATAGTTCCTTTGCAAACGACGAGGAAATAACAAGAGTTGCAAAATTAATAAGAGATATATCTCCAAGAGTAGCTCTAATGTTAGATACACAGGGTAGCAAGGTTAGAATTGTAAATATAAAGGATGAAATAAAGGTAGAAGGGCAAATAATCATCTCCTCTAATAGTGATACCAAAGGAATACAAATTTCATATCCAAATATTCATCAACTTCTTAAACAGAACGACTTAATATTATTTGACGATGGGAATATTGAGTTAACAGTTGAAAGGATAGAGGAGAAAGAGGTCTTTTGTAAGGTAATACATGGAGGAATATTGAAACCAAACAAATCAGTATTCTTGCCTTCTGTTAGATTAGATCTTCCAATAATTTCGGAAAAAGACAAAGGCTCCATAGAGTCTGCATTACGCAATGATTATGATTTTCTTTCCGTATCTTTTGTAAGAACAAAAGGAGATATTGAAGAGATCAAACAAATTGTTGGGCAATCAGATATAAAGATAATTGCAAAGATAGAAAATCAGGAAGGACTTGATAACTTTGATGAAATATTAAGTGTTGCTGACGGCATTATGATAGCAAGAGGAGATCTTGGAGTAGAAATACCCTATGAGAAGCTTCCAGTACTTCAAAAACAATTGATATACAGATGTAGAGCTGTAGGAAAACCCGTAATTGTTGCAACTCAGATGTTAGAATCCATGAGAGAAAATATTAGACCAACTAGAGCGGAGGTATCTGATGTAGCAAATGCTGTCATGGATGGAACAGATGCAGTTATGCTCTCCGCAGAGACCTCTACGGGTAGATATCCAGTTGAAGCAATGAAAGCATTACAGAGAATAGCCAAAGAGGCAGAAGCAGTTATGCAGACTTCAAAGGTATATGGAGCAACCCAAGCTTCAAGAGAGGTAGATGAACTTTGTAGAAATACTTGTGATATTGTTGAAAATACGAATATTAAAGGAATCGTGGTCCTTTCAAATATGGGTAAAACACTACCTAGCCTTTGTAGACATAGACCGAACATCCATATATGGTCTATAAGCAATAAAATAAAGCGAATTAGACAGGAGAGAATATTTTTTGGGGTTACAAGCTATTACATAAGAGAATTTCCAACGGATAGAGATGAAACGATAGAAAGGGCAGTAGATATTGTTTTCTCTCACGGGGAGTTGGATTTAAACGATAAAATTGCTATTATTAGCGGTAGTTCTATAAGACATAATAGTGAAGATGCAACATTAGAGATTGTAACTGTAAAGGATGTCTTATCTAGATAGCGCGGTGACGTAGCCAAGTTGGTTAAGGCCGCGGTCTGCAAAACCGCTATCACGGGTTCGAATCCCGTCGTCACCTCCATATTTATTGATATTTAAGAACTTTTAAAATAGAATACTATGAAAATAAGCCGGGATGGCGGAATAGGCAGACGCGCGGGACTTAAAATCCCGTTCTAGAAATAGAGTGAGGGTTCGATTCCCTCTTCCGGCAGATTATTCAGCATCAACAAATTTATCTGGATCTTCATTACCACACTTAGGACACTTCTTACACTCCTGTGCCCCCTCATATACATAACCACACACTAAACACTTACATCTGGTCCATACACACTCTAACCCTTCCTCTATTGGTTCTTTTACCTCATATTCAGAGCCCGGTGGTTGATTAGAAGTATTATTCTTCTTTAATATATCCTCCATCTTTAATTAACTTTAAAATTAATTTAAATGTTTCCTCCTCATTCATGCGAGAAATATTTAGAACAATATCATAGTATCTTTCTGGTTTAGCAGTATCCACCTTATATAATTCCATATATCTCCTTCGGTCAAATTTCTCTCTATACGCTAAATCTTTCCTAATCCTGAGATATTCCTTAATCCTCTGAAATGGCTTTGTTACATCTAATTTGTTTAAACTTCTCATCGTGCGAACATGTAAGGAAGCATCTAACCATATACTAACTGTTACAGGAATATTCTGTTTTTTTGCTATACCAGCAAACACTTTGGATTCTATAAGGACATTTTTTGTTTTGGAAGCCTCTATTAAATATTCATCCAACTTTTTATCTATCTCCATAACTTTCTTCATATTCCCCTCCTTGTATGCACTCTCAAGTGAAGGAAATCCTAAATCTGACATAATATCCCGAAGTATTTTACCTCCATACACCCTCCTTAGAGAAAATTCGTTTGCCAACATTACAGAGATAGTAGAGGAACCGCTACTTCCAGGTCCTCCAACCACAAAAAGATACCCTAATTCTTCAGATCTAACCTTTTTATTCATATATTAATATAGTATATTAATAATCATACTATGTCTATGAGAAAAGCTTCCAGAAAAAACAGGATTATAACTGCTTTAGAAGGACACAAACCTGATTTACTGATCCTTATATTTGCAGTCCTGATGACAATATTTGGTGCTATGATGATATTTGACGCTAGTGTGTACAAAGCAAATACACTTTTTGGTGATCAGTTTTACTTTCTTAAATCACAAGCTGTATGGATTGTAATTGGTACTATCCCTGCAGTATTAATATATTTCTGGGATTACAGAAAGTTCTCTAAACTAGCACTACCTTTCCTAATCATCACAATCGTTTTACTGGTAACAGTTTTAATACTTGGTGAAGTAACAAACGGCTCCAAGAGATGGTTTGCTATTGGTCCTCTACCAAAGATACAACCTGCAGAATTCGCAAAGATTGCCATAATTCTCTATCTTTCCTCTTGGCTTTCTTCAAGGGAATATAAATACAGTACGATTAAGAAAGCTATACAGGAAGGTTTCTTAAAAAATCTTTTTACATTCTTAGCCATACTTGGAATAGTGGCTGTTTTAATTCTCTTAGAGCCTGACTTAGGAACAACCGTTGTAATATGCGTTACAGCATTTGCCATGTTCATTATGGCAGGAAACGACAGGGTTCATACACTTGGTTCGTTTGCTTCAATTCTTGTTCTGCTTCCAATTGGTATTCTTGCAGGGATATTGGAGCCTTACAGATTGAAAAGAATCCAAACATTTTTTACATTAGCACTAACAGGAGAAGTTGCAGACGCAAAAGGCTCAGGATACCAGATGCAACAGATATTAATAGGCATAGGATCGGGGGGATTCCTTGGAAAAGGATTTGGTCAATCAAGACAAAGGTTTGGATACTTGGTAGAAAATACGGCATTTACAGATTCTATTTTTGCAGTAATACTAGAAGAATTAGGCTTACTAGGAGGTGCAATTATTATTCTCTCTTGGGTAGTATTCCTTTGGAGAGGACTTAGAATCTCTATGAATGCCCCAGACAAACAAGGCAGACTTCTTGCAGCAGGAATAACCGTATGGCTGACATCTCAGACACTATTAAATATTGCTGCTAATGTAGGGTTAGTTCCTCTCACAGGAATGCCTATACCATTCCTTACATATGGTGGCTCAAGTACTATTGTAACCCTCATCGGTATTGCTATACTATTAAACGTTAGTAGATTCACGAAAACAAATGCACAGTAAAAAAGAATTAAAAAAGAAAATTGTGGTAACCGGAGGTGGTTCAGGTGGACATCTTTCTGCAGCAGAAGCAATTATTAAAGAGATTTCTAATAGATACGATCTTACCAAAAAGAATTTCCTTTATATCGGAGGCGATTTAGGAATGGAAGGAGAGAGAATTGGTAGCTCCATAGAGCAAAAAAGGTTTAGGAATGCCCCCTTCAATTGTAAATATATACGAGCAGGTAAATTACAAAGATCGTTTTCTTTAAATACAGTTAAATTACTATTTAGAACTTTTCTTGGCTTCTATGACTCATATAAAATATTAAAGAAATTTACACCAGATATTGTAATCTCTACTGGAGGGTTTGTATCTGTTCCAGTCTGTGTAGTCGCAAAGCTTCTTAAAGCTGACATATATCTGCATGAACAAACTTCTACGGTAGGACTCTCAAATAGAATAGTTGGAAGTTTTTCTGAAAAAATCTTTTTAGCCTATGAATCTTCCGCACAGTTTTTTAAAAAGAAAAAAACTATCCATGTTGGGAATCTCGTTAGAGAGGATATCCTTGAGACCAAAGGAAGTGGTAAAGTAGTTCAAGCTCTAAAGAAAATGATAGTTAACCAAGAGGAATATCCAATTATATATATCTCTGGTGGAAGTTTAGGTTCACACATCTTAAATGATACCGTAAGAAGTGCATTGCACAACCTACTAAATAAGTATCAGATAATCATACAAACAGGAGATAATAAGGTATACCAAGACTATGACAAACTTGTTAAAGAAAAGATTACCCTAGATGACCATCTTAAGGATAGGTTCTTCCCAGTAAAATATGTCGAAAGTAAAGAAATTGGCTTTCTTTATGACAATATAGATTTGTTCGTTGGAAGAGCTGGAGCAAATACAGTTTATGAAGTAGGGGTATTAAAGCTTCCGTCCATATTCATACCAATACCTTGGGTTACACATAATGAACAGTATGAGAATGCAAAAGTATTAAAGGATCTTGGTCTCTCTGAGATTCTTCCAGAGGGAGAACTTACACCAGAGAATTTAGTCGTAAAGATTGACCGATATCTCTCAAAA
>JAKPKF010000004.1 GCA_029553845.1 bacterium
AGAGAACCACCAAAGTCTATCTTTGATAGCTCTTAACAGTCATTTAACGACTAACATAAAAGTGGAGACCAGCGACCACTTAAAAAACGGGGCGGAACTGAAAAGCCAAACGAGTAAGACCAAAAAAATTAATAAAATGAAAAAATTATTTACAATTCTTGTTGTTGCTGCGTTCGTTTTTGCAGCATGTGGACAAAAAAAGGCTGAAACAGAAGTTCTTGATAATGATGGGACTTGGGAATATGCCGAAACTAAAATCGAGAAAACAGAACGAACAGACAATTCTGACTGTAGTAATTACATATCTACAGAAGTGGATAAGGTAACAGGAAGTTCAATGGTGGCTGCTAAAGATATGCTGATTGTATCTCGTGACGGTGGCAAAAACGGATTTGGGATTTACGTTATGAAAAGCGAAAGGGGTTCAATAATTTTCAGTATACAAGCAGTTGGAGCCGGAAACTGTATAGACGATAAGAATAAAATGAATATTTTGTTCAGAGACGGCACACGTTTGGAATTAATCAATGACGGAAAGTTTAATTGTGACGCAAAATATACTCAATACTTTGGTGGTGTATTTGGCAAGGAAAAAGAACTTGAGATGTTTCGGACAAAAGAAGTCGAGACAATGAGAATATGGACATCCAAAAGTTATGTAGAAGAAAACTTTACTTCAGACCAAAGCAAAGAGTTAATGAATGTGGTCAACTGCTTATTGAATAACTAATGAAGCCAGCCCATAACAGCGTGTATGTGGCAATAGCGGGTGAAGTGGTAAATTGAAGGTCTGTGCATCTAAAAAAAACTTTGTGTTAAACGGACAATTAAGTGCTTTTTAATCCGCTACTGCACATACACGCAAACCGTTGGGCGACACCCGCAAACAGAGTTGTAATTTGAAAGAGAAAAGATAAATTATGAAATATAATCAAGAACAAGGATACCAACGAAATCACGTCATAGTGAGAGGTCGAGAAGATGAATTGAAGAAATTTGTAAATTCTTCAACTATCATAAATGGAAAGCGAGTTAAACATAAATTACGAAATTCCTATTCCTCAAATAGCGAAGACGCTCTAACATGGTCATGTTTTGACACATTGCGAAGCTATAAAGATGAAAATCTGATTGATGCATTGAACGAAATATTAGAAGATTCTTTTGATAATAATAAACCATTCGATTTTAGAAGCGAAAGCAATATAAAAATCGAAATCGGTAAAGAATATATTGCTCCAACATTAACAAAAGAAAAAACAGAAGTAGATGCAAGTATAGAAACAAGCGACAAACTTATTTTTATAGAAGCAAAATTGTATTCACTTATAAGTTTACCTTCCGAGATTCAACCATATGATCAAATTGCCAACAAATTACGAATTGGTTTAGATTATGCTCGTAGTAATAATTTGCAATTTTATTTCATTTTTCTAGATATTGCACCCGTAGATAAATTATCGATTCGTAAACCAAAAACAGAAGCAGTTGAAATAAGTCATGGTTTTGCCGACAAGTGGAAAAGTGCTTGGTGGTTTAATTACTACAAGAATCGCAGAAGTTTGACCCCGCTAAAAAATATTTTGAAAGATATTACAGATAGCGAAAAAGAATTAAATCAAGTGAGACAAAACATGGGTTGGCTCACTTGGGCAAGTTTATTTAAAATAGTATTAAGAGCAACTATCAAATGAAAATTCTCCACATATCCGATACTCACGGCAAGCACTATTTGCTAAAAGATTTGCCAAAATCAGATATTATCGTTCATTCGGGCGATATGTCGGAGAATGGTAAAGATAGTGAGGTGTTGGATTTTTTGGAATGGTTTTGTGATTTGGATTATCCGTACAAAATAGTGGTTGCAGGTAATCATGACCTCTGTTTAGATGGGGAGCAAATCGAAAATCTACCACCAAATTTTCATTATTTATGTAATTCAGGCATTGAAATAGAGGGAGTGAAATTTTGGGGTATTCCATATTTTCTATCAAATGAATTAAATGGCGATACAGCACAATTATTGACAAAAATCCCTGAAAAGACAGATGTTTTGATAACCCACCGACCACCTTACGGCATTTTGGATTTTGATGACAACAATAATTTCGGTTGTGTTGATTTACTACAAACTGTGAAGAAAATTCAACCGAAATATCATTTGTTTGGACATGTTCATATAGGTTACGGGATTGAAAAATCACAACATACAACTTTTGTCAATTCCTCACTTGTGAGTAAGAATAAGATTGTGAATAAACCATTTTTATTGGAAATATGAACACAGCAAAAACAGAGAAAAATGGTCAATGGGCGACCGCCCAACAAGCGGTTTGCTGTAATGCGGGGCGTATGCCCGCAGAAAGTCCTGTCGGATTTTCAAGCGTTCACGCCCGCGCGAACATTCGTGTTGCCCCGCACTACAGCAAGCCGCCGGCCGTTAGAGGAGTAATAACCTTTAACAGCCCTACCTCAGATATAGAGGAGATAGAGCTACTGGATAAGACTAATAGCCCTACAGAGATAGCCAGAGCTATGAGAGAGGCTGGAGACTTTTTAATAAACTATAAACCTACAGGAGATGAGTAAAGTAATTAGTATAAGTAACCATAAAGGAGGAGTAGGTAAAACTACCTCAGCTATCAATATAGGAGCTGGATTAAATAAGCTGGGTAAAAAGATACTCCTAATAGATTTAGACCCTCAGGCTAACCTCTCCCAGAGCTTAGGAGTAGTAGAGCCAGATACTAATATTTACGGAGCTATAAGAGGAGAGTATAAACTACAGCCTATAGAGATAGTAAAAGGGCTGGATGTAATACCCTCTACTTTAGACCTCTCAGGAGCGGAGGTAGAGATGAGCGGAGAAGCTGGGAGAGAGTATATCCTCAGAGAACTAATAGAGCCTATAAGAGCCTCCTATGATTACATACTAATAGACAGCCCTCCCTCTCTGGGATTACTTACTATAAATGCCTTTACAGCCTCAGACAGTATATTAATACCTCTACAGGCTCAGTATTTAGCCCTACAGGGATTAACCAAACTAATAGAGGTAGTAGATAAGATTAAGAGGAGACTAAACAAAGAACTAAGAGTAGGAGGAGTATTTATTACTCAGTACGATAACAGGAAAGTATTAAACAGGGATGTAGTAGCAACTATAGAGGCTCATTTTAAGGATGAGGTATTTAAGACCAGAGTAAGAGATAATATAGCTTTAGCAGAAGCTCCCTCTCAGGGCTTAGATATTTTTAGATACAACCCTAAAAGCTATGGAGCGGAGGACTACCTCTCTCTGAGTAAAGAAATATTAAAAAAAAGTAAACAGTAATTACTAAGTAAACAAAATAAACACTAAATTTGCAACTATGAGTAAAAAGAACTTTACAGGCGGATTAAACTCCCTACTGGGAGATAATGACAAACCAAAGAGAGGGAGACCTAAGACCTCTACCAGAGAGATTACTAAAAGCTCTCAGGAGGGAACTAAGGAAAAGGAAACCAGAGCCACGTTTATAGTAAATGAGGAGCTACTGGAGAAACTAAAAGCTATAGCCTACTGGGATAGGGTACTGATTAAGGATGTAGTAAATACAGCT
>JAKPKF010000027.1 GCA_029553845.1 bacterium
TCCTCCTTATGATAATCTCCGAACATACAAAGGTTACACTTTTAATTTTGAAGGAATAGCACAAGAAATATATCGAGTATTAAAAGATGGTGGGGTATGTGTTTGGGTAGTAGGAGATGCCACAATAAAAGGAAGTGAAACTTTAACATCTTTTAAGCAAGCTATTTACTTTAAAGAATTAGGATTTAATGTTCACGACACTATGATATATCAAAAAAATGGTTATCCATTCCCCCCTAAAAACAGATACTATCAAGTATTTGAGTATATGTTTGTGTTTTCAAAAGGGAAACCAAAAACTACTAACATATTAAGGGTTCCTACTATCGGATATAAGCATAAGGCATCAACACAAAGACAAAAAGATGGAACAATGACAAATATGAAATATAAGATGGGATTAGATACCAGAAAAGATGATAATATTTGGAAATTAAATGTTGGATATGGTAAGTCAAGTTTAGACAAAATATCATTTAAACACCCAGCGACATTCCCGGAAACTTTAGCAGAAAGACATATACTTTCTTGGAGTAATGAAGGCGATACAGTATTAGACCCAATGGCAGGTAGTGGAACAACTCTAAAAATGGCAAAGAAGAATAATAGACACTATATTGGAATAGAAATTGCACCTGAATACATAGACATTATAAATAAAAGATTATCAATTGAGGAGAATAAATAAATGATAACAAAACAAGAAATACTGTGTATAAAATAGAAGATATAGTTAATAAAATTCATTGTGCTGATTGTTTTGAATTTATGAAAGAAATTCCTGATAATTCGGTGGATAGTATCGTAACTGATCCGCCGTATGAATTGGGCTTTATGGGTAAGTCTTGGGACAATACAGGTATAGCTAATAATGTAGAGATGTGGGCTGAATGTTTGAGAGTGTTAAAGCCAGGAGGACACTTACTAGCTTTTTCAGGAACTAGAACATATCACCGAATGGCTAGTGCTATTGAAGACGCAGGATTTGAAGTGCGAGATATGATTGAATGGGTGTATGGTTCAGGATTTCCTAAGAGTTTGAATATAGGCAAGGCGGTGGATAAGTTGCAGGGGAATAAGAGGGAAGAAACTGATTATATTGCTCCTGATGGTAAAAAAAGATGGGGTGGAAATAGTTTTAGTGTTGGAGAAGAACCAGATGGTAGAGGAATAAAT
>JAKPKF010000037.1 GCA_029553845.1 bacterium
AGTGAAGGATGATAATTACGAGATACCGGACGAGATAGAAACAGATATTAAGGTAGGTGATATATTTCAGATAGGCGAACACCGGCTTATGTGTGGAGATAGCACGAATAATGATATGATTAGAATATTGATGGGTGGTAAAAAATCGGAACTTCTTTTTACCTCTCCACCTTATTCTGATATGAGGGAATATAACGGAGATAAAGATTTAAGTATTTCACATTTATCAACATTTATAAAAGAATGGAGAGATTTTGTTAATTATCAAGTTGTTAATCTTGGAATACAAAGAAAAGATAATGAAATAATTGAATATTGGAATGATTATATAAAATCAGCAAGGGATTGTGGTTATAAACTACTAAGTTGGAATATTTGGAATAGAGAGCAAACAGGTACTATGGCTCAACAGACAGCTATGTTCTCAATACTACATGAGTGGTTGTTTGTGTTTGGTGATAAGCCGAAGAAATTAAATAGAACAATAGAAAATAAACACCATGATGGCGGAAAAAGAAAAAATAAAAAAGTAAGACAAGCAGATGGTACACAAGAAGAAACGACATCTATGTTTTACGATAGGAAACAAATTGGAACGATAACAACATGCTTGTATGAAACTGGGGTTATAAGAAGCTTACATCCTGCAACATTTCCAGTTGAGTTGCCGTCAGAGTATATAAAAGCGTTTACAAATAAAGGAGATATAATTGTTGACTCTTTCATTGGCTCTGGAACTACAATGGTTGCATCACACCAACTAGGTAGAGTTTGCTATGGTATGGAACTTGACCCAGAATATTGTCAGGTTGTTATAAATAGGATGAGAGCACTTGATGGAACGATAGAGATTAGGAGAAATGGAGAATTATATGATTAAAACCGCAGAAAGTGTATCGCCAAAACATCCAGATAAACTTTGCGACCAAGCAAGCGACGCTATCTTAGATGCACTTATAGAGCAAGACCCAAAAACCCGTTGTGCCATAGAGGTCATGGGGGGTCATGGCAAGGCGATTGTAATGGGCGAGGTAACCACTAAAGCTGACATCGACTACAAGGGAATAGTTCAGCGTGTCACAGGATTAAAGAGCGTGGAGGTGGTTGTTGAAAAGCAATCGCCATTCATCGCCCAAGGGGT
>JAKPKF010000091.1 GCA_029553845.1 bacterium
TAGTCTTCTTGAGCCATTGATTTCTGTTGTAATATGTCGGCTTCTATACCCTTTTGATGTTCTTGTCCCATTTGATTGTAAAGGTCTAGTAAGGATTTCTCTCTTATTCCACTCCTCATTAAACCTCTATTGGCCATGCTACCTTCTAAATCTGCCTGTCTTTGTTGTGCTATTGGTGCATAGTATCTAGCAAAAGCCTCTTCTGCACTCCCTTGTACTAACTCTGGATTAAAATACTGTTCCCATGGTAATACCTTGTAAAAATCTGTTGGCTGGGCCTCTCCTGCTTGTGTACCACCCGTACCTGGGGTTGGTGCTGGTGTAACAGGTGCTGGTGTAACAGGTGCTGGTGTTGGTGCTGAATTTCCATAGGTAAGTCGTTGTCCTGGTCTAATAAGATTGTAATTACTTCCTATAACAGATTTGTTCTGGTCATAAAGAGTCCTCCAATTTGATATTCCTAACTTCTTGGCTATCCCACTTAGAGTGTCTCCTCGTTGAACAATATATACTGCCATTTATGACGCTTACCAATTTATTGTCCTCTATTCCTCCTCGACTCCTCCTAGTATAATATAATTATATCATATCCTAATCATTCACCCAGACTTGCCACTTAAAGCCTACTTTCTTTCCTGCTGGACTACCCGGCCCAGGTGTCCAATCTCCTCCCCCAAAGAGGTCTTCATATTTAAGCCCTATTTTAAGCTGGGTTGTTGTAATATCATAGTCATACCATAGGATTGCTGGGTCTATAAAGAAATAAGGCAACATCATAAAATCAGCGTCTGTTCCATATAAAGCAGAATCCTTGTCAATTATCCTGATATATACTAGAACATTTGGTTTATACCCATAATTATGATTGACTGTTTTTAATATTGTGAATCCAGCCGAGACCGTATTGGGTATGGTTACTTCTTCATAGCCCTCTAAATGCTCTTCTATCTTAGGATAATCAAATCCACTATGCACCGCACATTGCTCAGGGGTTGCTTCTTGAGCATCATATCCAGCAAGAGACACCTTAAACATTTTGTCGTTTTCTACTGATGTTTTACCCATTAGTGGTTAGTGTATCTCTAAAGATTAAGTAAGCATAGTTCCTTTCTGGCGGTGTGTAAAGAATCCAGGTTAATTGAGTATCAGTGGCAGTTACATAGAAGTCAGAGGCTGAGGTTCCCATTGTATAATCACCAGGAGTTCCATCACTTTCCATAAATAGAAAGAACATTGGTCTATATCCTAGGTTATGAGTTACCGTCTTTTGAGATACAGGGGTTGTTGTATATCCTGATTGAGCAATCATAAGTTGTCGTACATCACTTCTTATACAAAAATCCCTTTTATCAGTAGAACTAACATCTTTTCCAGGTCTTGATATATATATACCATAATCTTTATCAATCACATGGGTTGCATCTGTGGTATTTATATTTACAGAAGTATAGTTTGTCTTTAGAGGTCTTCTAAATATCTTCCATTTAATATTTATATCTGTTGAGACATAACCACTAAACCAGAGTTTGCTATTATTTATCCAACACCAGCCAGGCCAGAAGTTTCCCCCATCAGTTCTTTGTACATAAAAGACTGGCTCGTATCCTAAGTTATGAGTAAATATATCCTGAGTAACCATTCCAGGGCCACCAACGGGAGGACTTATTGTTATATCTCCTTCTGCTTCAATGGGTAGTAAGGGCCATTCACTAGAGAAGGCTAGTTGTTTATCACTTGCAGTATTAACATCATAACCTATTCGGCTTACTTTAACTCCTGATATTGACATTAGCTTAGTTTACCAATTAAAACCCTATCATTTGTACCGTCATTGACTATAATCTGTCCATTAGGTCCAAAAGTCCACTTCCCTTGTACTCCACCCTCGCCAACCGAAGTTACCGAGCTTGTTTGTTGTGTACTTAGTGTCCCAGAAGTAATCTGTAAGGGCTTGGTTAAAAAAGCCCCTAATTGGTTTCTAACATCTTCTGCTGTTTGTGTAGTAATCATTGGTGATTCTCCTTTGCTTCTACATCATAAATAAGATTAAGCCCGTATAGGTTAAACCCTG
>JAKPKF010000100.1 GCA_029553845.1 bacterium
TTTCTCTAACAAGCATAGCACAAACTAGCACTAGCTGGAAACAAGTAAACACCGAAGAAACAACAAGCTGTGACATAAAAGACATTTTTATGTTAGACCAAAATGTTGGTTTCTTTGCTTCATCAGGGCCATCCTACAATACACCTGGTGTGTTCAAAACAACTAATGGTGGAAATTCTTGGAATATGTTTAACAACACAAGTACTATTGGAAAAATGTTTGTATTTTCCGAAAATTTGTTTTATTTTTGCTCTGGAAATAAAATTATAAAATATGATAATGGTGTTTATACAACAAAACAATATGAAGGAACTATGTTTGCAAACATTTATTTTTCTTCCAACAATATTGGATTGAGTTTTGGTAATGGAAGTTCGAATAATGGCATCTTATATAAAACTACAGATGCTGGTAATAATTGGACAAATCTAAATATTAGTTTAGAATGGTTCGGGGGCGGTCTATATGCTACCAACGATAACAATGTCTGGATTGGAGGGCAACAAAAAATACTTAAATCCAGTGATGGTGGAACTAATTGGGCAACACAAAATTTTACTGTCTCAGGATATGGAGAAATCTTTGACATCCAAATGTTAAACAATAATTTGGGATTTGCTATAGGGAGTTTTGAAGGAGTTCTAAAAACCACTAACGGTGGAACAAACTGGATTCTAAAAGAACTTCCTAACACATCTGAATTAGAGTACTTTCAAACAAACAAAGTATTCTTCATCTCAGAAACAGAAGGATATGTAGTTGGAAATTATGGTTACATCGCAAAAACTACCGATGGTGGCGAGACTTGGATCCAACAAAACTCTGGAACAGACAAAGAACTATTCTCTGTCTTCTTTCTCAACTCATCCACAGGATGGATTGGCGGAGCTGATGGATTCTTAGCTCACACCGATCGTGGTGGAGAAGAATGCACTATCACAGCAGACTTCACCATATCGGGACACTGCCCTACTTCAGAAGTCAATCTAATAAACATTAGTACAGGCTCTCCATTGTTTGAACTTGGATATACTTGGAAACTAGACGGAGAAGCTTTCTCCAACCTAGAAAATCCACCAGCACTTCCTCCTATGGAAGCAGGAACTTACAATATCTCATTAGAGATGGAAGAAGGGGTATGTTTGTCTACAAAAAATATTGTATGGACAATCTATCCAATAGACACCATCACAGATGCTCCTGTAGAAATATGTGAAGGAGATAGTCATGAGTTTTTTGGAGAACATCTAAGTGAAGCTGGGACTTACTATCATACACTGACATCTAGTCATGGTTGTGATAGTGTTGTTGAGCTTCAATTAGTGGTCCATCCAGTAGATACCACAATATTAGAAAATGCATATTTTTGTGAAGGAACTACTTATGAGTTTTTTGAAGAACATCTAAGTGAAGCTGGGACTTACTATCATACACTGACATCTAGTCATGGTTGTGATAGTACAATCCAACTAAATCTTTTTCAAAATCCAAAGTATTTCTTCTTGGAAGAATACTCTATTTGCCAAGGAGATGTATATACTTGGCATGGACAAAATTATAATGAGACTGGGGTTTACAATGCTATATATACTACAACTCATGGTTGTGATAGTATCTATGAGCTAGCACTCACAGTACATCCAGTGTATTCTTATACGGAAGAACACAGTATCTGCGAAGGAGATGTATATTTTTGGCATGAACAAGAGTGTAGTGAAGCTGGAACTTATACTGCAGAATATACTACAATTCATGGCTGTGATAGTATTTACACATTGACTTTAACAGTCAATCCATTGCCTCAACAAGTTGTGATTTTACAAACTCCAGAAAATGGAATTTTACCTGAAGGCACAAGTGGCAGTATAAAGCTATCAACTAGTATAGTTGGAACAGAATATTGGGTAACTAGAGCTAGTGCTCTTTTTACTAGTGAAATTAGTGGAACAGGTTCTATGTTAGATTTAGGCAATTATTATCCAAGTGGAAGCTATGATGTAAATAGCCGTACTCAGCATAATTGTTCTTTAGTACAAGGTACAGTAAACTTCACAACTGGCACTGGCGGTAATACTGGTGCAGGAAAAATAGTCGCTAATGTAAGTTTTGGTACGCCTGCAAGTAGTTTCCCAGCTAATCATGTAAACGTAAAATTATATAAAAAAGAAATAGATATTAACAATAATGAAGTTATAATTTACAAAGCACAACAAACATTAGGTACAAATGGACAAGCAGAGTTTTTAAATTTAGAACCTGGCGATTATTATATGGGTTCGTTTATTCTATATCCTGATAATTATAATGTGGCAGAACATGTCTATTATCAAACTGCTGTAGTACACGAAGAAGCTATAAGCATTCCAGTATTTGAAGAAACTGTATTTATTGCTAATTTACATCATGTTTTATTAACAGAAAGTCAGGGTTCTAATACAATGCAAGGTATTGTTGGAGAAAATAATAACGCTAAAAGTTTAAATCCAAAAAAAGATATGGTTGTTGTGCTAAAAAATGCTGATATAGACGAAATTATTGGCGTTAGTGTTACTAACGAAGAAGGTCAATATTATTTTGAAGATGTTCCAGTAAACGCAAATATACAGGCTTTTGTAACAAGCTTTGCACATCAAAATTGGACAGCATTTGAAATA
>JAKPKF010000114.1 GCA_029553845.1 bacterium
TCATACTGATAATCAGAATCTCTACAATCTAGTTCTTTAAGTTGTTCTTCTGTTAATTCTATATACCCCTCTGTATATTCTCCTTCTATCCCATCTGTATATACTCTGTATATCTTCTTCTCCATATTACTTTGTTGTTAATTTAGATATCTTTCTTTTGATTAAACTCTTTGATAGCCTCATTTATTCCCAATATAATTCTCTTGTAAGGCGTAATATGTTGTCTTTTTCCTTTATATTTTTTACTTAATCGCATTGTATTGTTCTTTTATCGTTTCTCTAGCACTTCTTAACCCGTCAAACCAAGGTTGTGGAGCAGAAAAATCACTTATTCTTATTATTCCATTTATTAGTTCAATATCCTTGTCTAACTGTTCTTGTCTTATCCTATGTTTATCTTTCAAATGATAATGTTGTATATTCTTAGCGACTGTCAATGTAATAGATAATGCCTCTTCTAAATCTTCTATCTCCTTATTGCCAGTCAGTGTATCTACTAAATCCCAAGCCAAATCATTTATCCTCTGTGTTTTTGTCTTCTTTATTACTTTTCCGTTTTCTAATACTATGTCTTTCATCTTATATATAACTTAATTTAATTACTCTTCTTCTACCAACTCAATCATCTTCTCAACCATTGTCTTAACCTGTTTAACTCCCTTTATAAATGATTTCCCTATGATATCTCCGTGTACCTTTGATAGGTTATCTTCATCAAACTTCACCTCTTGATTACATACAGATATTACTGCTTTAAGGGCATCTAAGTAACCCTTATTATATGTATCTTTGTTCTCCATATTACTTTGTTGTTAATTTAACTTTTTGAATATAAAGCTAATTGCTTCTACTGCATTTTTAATACTTCCACTTCTCAACCACATTAAGGATAAAGAAAATAGGGCTTCTATCTTGGTATTCCATACACTTAATGGTGGGGTATCTTCTATATCTTCATAAAATCCTTTGTCTGCTCGTTCTAGGTCTAAGTGACAACACCTTGTATACCATTGTCCCATTTTAATGTGTTGTCTTTTCTTCTTCTCTTCCATATTACTTTGTTGTTAATTTAGATAGTTCTTTTAACCGTTTTGCTATTTCGTCTGCAACATACACTTCTGACAACCCCTTCTCTCTTTTGAAGTTGAGCAAACGCATCACTTCTAAAAGTGTCCTCTTTCTCTCTTCGTTACGAGATGTCTCAATCTCTCTTAGTTGTGCATTATATGAGTCCCTCTTCCATTCTTCCCTTGCTTTGTCTAGTTCTTGCTGTATCTCAGATACAAATAACTCTCCATCTTTTGTTAGTTGTAAATTATCTCCCTGTCCATCTCCATCGTCAGAGATATCGTCTACTAACGACCATAGCCCAAAACTTGCAAATATTTCTTTCCAGTTCTCCATATTACTTTGTTGTTAATTTAGATAATTCCTCTGAATATATTTGTTCTGCTTCTTTTATATAGTGTCTTAAATCGTCCCAAGTTAGAGGTAGGTTTTTGTTGCGATGGGTGTCATTTATAAAAATGTAGTCCTTTAAATTATCAAGGGCATACAATTTCCCCTCTTCCCTAGCTCTGTCTAGTTCTTGTTCTAAAATGTCTTGAATAAATACAACAAGTTCTCTTGGACTACCCGTTAACCATTGTTCACTTTCCCATACCGTATCCCCTTTTAATTCCCTTGGATTAGTTACTCTTGACTGTACGAACTTCTTGTACAATTTTTTCTCCCAATCTTCCATCTTATATATAACTTAATTTAATTACTTAACAAACTGTATAGGACACTCTGGGTAAACAAAACTCTAGGAAAGGAGGTAATGCTACCAGAGTATCCAACGCAATCTGTTAAAGAAGGAGGAGGGAATTGCACCCTCTACGGTGTAAATAGGTCTCGGTTATGATAACCTTGCATGACTTTCGTCGTATGCCACCCAGCTCTTATTTAGCGTTCCCTTATTAATTGGATACTCCTTCATGTTGGAGGGGTAGGGCTATTCTCCCTAACACGGCAATCGTCTTTATGCCCACTTACACCTTCCCACGATTTAGATAAGGCATCGAACCTTAGGTCATTGCGTGTCTCTCTTCCACCACCCTCCTTGTTTTAAAGAACTAATACGAAACCTCCAGTATGTTTGTGACCTCCAGGAGTTCGTAGCAGTCCTCTAAACTGCTAGAAAGTTATATCCTTTCACCTTCGTCATTATATCCGTGAGGAATATTACTACCTCCAGAAAAGAAGTTTATTCTTACAGAATCTCCTTCGTTAAACTCTGCGTAAGCAACTTCGTCTTCTTCCACATTCACAACAATTTCCTTATTTCCTTCTGGAACTCTTTCCTTCTCATCTTCTTCTCTCCAATCTTTTCTACATGCATTTAGAAAGTCCCTGATGCCCTCTAGGTATCCGAAATAACTATTAAGGTCTTTCTGTCCACCTTCCTCTGCTAACCTATCCCTGTTCCTTCTGAGGGACTCGTAGATGTTTTCTAAACTATCTGCTACAGGTTCTATTGTGTATCCACTTATGTATGAGTATCCTAATACAGTAGGGTTCTTTTGAAGTGTTTGTATCCTACCATCTTCTATAGCTTTCTCTACCTCTTCCCTGACTTTTTCTCCAGTAGAGACTAAGAATGAAACATCTGGCTCTTCCGAATGCCTATTTATGTAATGCACTGCGAACAGTTGGTTCTTCATAATATTTGTATGTAAGAATTTAATTATTATAATTTATCATAGCATATGACACGGGATATGTCAAGTATATATGTACAGGGGTAGTTAGTATTGGTTGGCAGGTACTCTTTGGTATGATAGTGGATTTTATAATTTAGGTTTTCCAAAATCGGGCAGAAAAAAAAGAAGAGGGAGGTTTCCCTCCCCTGTTCTTATTTTCGGATAGCTATGAGTACAGATATAATCAGAGCAGTTCCCATAAATTGTAAAATCATCATTGTACTATGTGTTAAGTTTAGATAGATAGTGCAAGTCTGTAAACTTCTGCTTGGTCGTCTGTTAAGTAGTCTTCATAGCTTATATCTTCCATTGCATTGTCGTGTGCCAGTTCTGATAGGTACTCGATAGCTATATTTGATAGTGGCATTTCGTGGTAGCATATGCGTTCATTGTTTGGTTCTTGTTCTTTTTTGATTATTTCATATATGTTGCTCCAGTCATTTGAGTTGTATGCCTTGTCTAGTAATATCCTAAACCTTTTTTCTGTTATGGTTTCTGTAGGCTGTTCTTGTGCCGTTATGGTGTCTTCCCATGCGTTTTGTATATCTACTAGAAGGCTGTAAAACTTGTTTGAATATGCCATTGCTGTAAATGGGTTTTTCTTCTCTTGCTCATACTCTGTAAGAGTTTGGCATATTCTGTCGTATATCTCCGTTTTGCTTTTCATTAAAGTATTGGTAATAAATTATTTTCGATTAGTTCTTTTGCTAACTCGTCGCCTTCTGCTCCAGAAAATTCCCGAGTATCTCCAGTCATCTCATTGGTAAAGATTATTGAGTATATATATCCGTCGTCGGTGTAAAATACTTCTACTGTACATACTCTGTCGCCGTCTTTGTTGTCGTATTGTAACTCTTGTATGTATTGTCTATTCTCGCATAGGTACTTTTTGTTTTTGTCCATTGCGTCTATTACATAGTTCTTTGTTATGTTCATTATGATAGTTGATTTAAAAATTAGGTTGTCTGCCGTCTGCATAAAATTCATACTCGGCATTGATTATTTCTTCCTTTATACATTCATCACTTGTTAGATATTCGTACTCGTCCTCTAACTTCTTGTATAGTTGCCTTGCTTCCTCCCTGAAAGTTTCCTCTATCTCGTCCATGAGTTTGTATAGTTGGTCGCTTTGTTTCTCTGTACCCTCTAAAAAGAAGTGGTCGTCAAAATACATAGTGTTTTCGTGGCTGTAGTTTCCTTGTTGTCTTATATCTACAAACGGCTCGTATTCTTCTAAGTACTTGTATAGGCTTCTATACTTGCTTTTTTGTTTTGTCTTTTCTATGTAGTCTTTTATAGATATACTCCCTGTAAAACTTGCCCCGTCGCCCTGACTCCAAAATCCTGAAAAGTATATATCATCTACAGTACAACTGTATTCTTGATACATACGGTCTTTGAAGTCTTCGTATATAAAGGTATACCAGTCGTACATTAGAAAGCTATCGTCCTTTTGCATATTCTCTATAACTTTCTGCTTGGCTTCTTCTGAAAGTTCCTCGTATTGATAGAGTTTGATTTTTGCTTCTCTCATTGTGAATAAAATAAGAATTTATATATTTTGAGGTTTCCTTTTGATAGTGGATTGCCTCCAGTTTCTATATTTATTACCTTTCGGGCTTCTCGCCTTGGTCTATGTACTTCTTTTTTAAGTCCCATGAGCTAACAAATTTTAATGAGCAAGATTGTTCGTATAGGTCTGTTAGTGCTTCCATTGGGTATATTACATAGTTATTGTTTAGTGCTTCCCACACTTCCTGTTCTTTGTGTATTATGTAAATTTTGTGGCATTCATCGTATGCGATAGCTTTTCCTTTTATGTCTTTGAGTTTCATTGTATTAAAGTATATTGAATTTAATATTATGACTTTCTACAAAATAGTTTCTAGCTTGTAGAATATTATCCTTTTGTATTTCTAAAATCCTTTTTGCTTCCTGTAGTGCTTCTTTTCTAGTGCTATAGCTCTGCGTTGTTATTGCTAACCCTGAGAGATAATCGTCTATGTGCCAATAGTCGTTACTTCCTGCTTCTGTTTTTCTAAGTCCTACGGTTATGCTTAAGCCGTTTGAAAGGTATAATCTCTCTGTATATCCTTCCACTTCTTTCTGCTTGGCTTCCTTGTCGCCTACTATGTTTATATTGTATTTTCTTTTTTGCATTGAATTGTGTATAAGAATTTATATATTTTGAGGTTTCCTTTGGATAGTGGATTGCCTCCAGTTTCTATATTTATTAAAAATTAGGTTTGATATTTGGGTAGTAGTGTTTGATTGTTTCTTTCACATAATGCGATAGTGGCTTGTATTCTGTATAGTTGTTGGTTAGTTTTTCTATTTCTTCGTGTCTTTTAAGCCTTTTATCTTCTATTATTTCCCTTTGTTGTTTATCTAGTAGGTTATATCCTAGAGCATAATCGCAGTCTTCCTCAAAAAATACCATTTCCTTGTTTCCATCATTACTGTAAAAGCTACAACTAGCCTCTTTATACTCCTTTGTGTTTGTGATAGTTCCCCTGTCGGCATATATAATAAATCCTCCGTGTCCTTCACAATCTATATCAAAGACTGCAATTTGCTTTTCTAAGTCATAGAATTGAAACCGTATGCTGTTTATATTTCCCCAATAATCTTTTGGCTTTAATTGTTTTGCTTTGTTCTCTAAGTATTCCCCTAGAAACTGCCCTCCTGTTCCTATTACTTCTACATATTCATTTGTGAGAAATCTTGTTGTTTCCATTTTATTATTTACTTAATTTATATATGCAAGTATTCTTTTGATAGTGGATTTTATTGACTTGCTTTTTCTAAAATCGGGGGAAAAGAAAAAATCTTCTCCCCCTTGTGTTTCTATTCCTTGTACTTTCCAAATTTGGCGAAATAAGTGATGTCTTCCTCATTGTCCCATCTGAAGCCCTTGTAATCGCTTTTAACAACTTTTCCATATATCGCAGTCGATGGGAAGTATTCAAAACCCATCTCCTTCAAGTCTGCCTCTGCATATTGATAGCCCGTACCATATAGCCCTTTTGTCCTAAATGTTCCGATATTATTCCCTCTAATAACAATCCAAGTAAAAAATTCATCACTACAGCCATATACTCCAGAGCTGTATCCTGTCTTTATATATGTATATAATTTTTTCATTGTTTTATATATTAAAAAATTAATTGTTTACTATTTGATATCCATTTTCTATTAGCATAATCATTAACTCTAATGAGTCCATAGAGCCTAGCCCTTTGATTGTGGCTTTCTCCCCGTCCTCGTATGCTTTTATGATATGATTACCCTTCTTGTATAGTGTAAACATATTGATATATATAAGAATTTATTTATAGATTGATACTTTTGTATCTTTCTATGATTACATTATACATCTTTCACGACCTATGTCAATACCCTATTTATATATATTTACTATAACATATTAATATATAGGAAGGCTTGTAGTCTTTGGGTTGTTGTTTGTTTGTGGTTGGTTTGTGCAAAATCGCCAAGAAAAAGGGACTCCCCTTGTTTGTGTTTTATTATGAGGAGAATGTAGCGAAAGGGTCTTAATATATGATAGTTGATTAGGTGAGCTGGGTTTGACCAATTTCCCGAAAGAAAAGAAAATAATCTCGGTGCCTGTTTTGATTGCCCCCCTACATATATATACACCAATAGATGATAGTTGAATATCCTTTTTACTCCTTTTACCGTTCCCGTGTGGGCTTCTTAATATACATCTTTCTAAAATCCTTTATACATCTACATTTTAATATATACAATAACATGTCGGAGGTATTCTTGAACAGTCGGGCTAAGATAAGAATGAATGAAATGAATACATAATAGTATGGTAAAGTATGTATCGGATTAAGTATGAGAATAACGGAGGATTAATGAAAAATATTTATAAATATATTATTACATGGGCGTTCCCGTCGTGTTATGTATTACCGTTAGGGGTAGGGTATCCACCGTATGGGTATGGTTTATATATATATAGTACCCTGTATAAATAATTCTTCCTCTCTCTTTAAGACTTATTATAATTTACAGTAGTAAAACATAGTGGGGGTATAGGTTTTTATAAAAGGTATGTTAGGTATTGTATTTTATATTTTATTATGTTATACATAAGTACATACATACATAAGTACATAAGTAAGATTATAATGAGATTAAATATAACGATAAGTATAGAGAGTGAGGTGTTGGAGGAATTTGACTCTAGTAGGGGTGAGTTGAGTAGGGGTGATTACATAGCGGAGTTGTTAAAATGTTCAGAACCATTCAAATCCTCCACCCCAGATAAGAATGTAGTAGAGAGTAGGGAGGTGCCAGAGGATGATAATTGGATAGGTCCTCAGTTTAAGGATTCTAAGTTAAATAAAAAGTAGGGTATGAAGGATACATTGTCAGAATTGAAAGAGGTTAAAGTTTACCATGCGGCAACTGACGTAATACTGAATTATCATAATAGTGGGGAGAACGCTGCCTTGGAGGCGTTAAAGAGGTTAGAAGAAGTTATAAGGACACCTAAGGAAGAAATTTTGGACAAGGAGGAAGAAGATGAAGAACAAGAATAGGAAGAGAAAAAGGAATAAGAAGGACAGAGGAAAGCCAAAGGGTTACGCTTGGAGGTATGAGAAGTGGTTTGATGTGAATGACGAGTTGGATTATAAGGACAGAAATTTGTTACCTAGGGAGGGTAGTTGGGGTCAGATAATGAGTCCTATTACTGGAATAAAGTACAGGGTAAAGATAGCGAAGATAAAGAGAGTTCGTTAACAACAGAGTCGGGGGTGGTCGAACAAGCCGCTATGCACGGCTAAGACACACGGATTTACTGAAAGCTAGAAATAGTGAGTAGGACTCAGAGAGGCAATCGCTGTATGATGGTTTCGTGGTTGTGGGTCTAAACAAGCAATATACTGATAATATATAGTAGCTATGTAATTAGTGCAGAAGACCCAAAGCTTGGTAAGTAACTTCATTTCTTTGCTGGACGAGAGGTAGGACAATCTGGGGAAACCTGGTGAGTCCGAGACTGGGAAAGCGGTAGGTGGACGGGCTTACCCCTCCGACTTTGTTTTTAATGGGCAATAGTGTATATTGGGGTATATAATTTTAGAACACAAAATTATGAAGATAGTAAAAGAGAAGGGCAAGTGGTTACTTTATAGTGATGATGACAAGAAGGTTATCGGGAGGTTTGGTAGAAAGGATATAGCGGAAGCATACAGGAGTGAACTAAAAAAGGAAGACAAGAAGTCTTCAAAGAAAGAAAAGTAGAGATACTAATACTTACATAACAAAAGGAGTACTATGGTTTTTTATACTAAACCTGTCCCAAAACCAAGGATGACACGCTCAGACAAATGGAAGAAGAGAGATTGTGTAGTTAATTACTACGAGTTCAAGGACGCAATACAACTTCAAGCAAAGTTAGAAAATTTTGAATTACCCGATTCGTTTCGGGTTGTTTTTGCTATACCGTTTCCACGAAGTTACGGTAAGGGTAAAAGAGAGAAGATGCTGGGGCAGCCTCATCAGATTAAACCTGACATAGACAATTACATAAAGGCTTTAATGGACTGTTTGAAGGACAGTGATGCTGACGTTTGGCACGTGGATGCTCAGAAGATATGGACAAACGGAGACGGATTTATTTCAGTAGAAGAGCTATGAAAATAAAGTGGGCAGATTTTAGAGACAATCCAATGAAGTATTTGGAGGGGGTTAAGGAGGTTAAGGTAGAAAGAGGGGACGGTAGTTATTTTAGGGTAAGACACTATAGCCCGTACGCAGAAGACGGTGGTCACAAGATAAAAGGTCCTAGGAAGTATCCTAATGCTAAGGTGAAGAAGGACCATAGGTGTAACATATGTGGTAAAACGGAAAGGGTGCTTTGGGTAGTACCATTTGACGCAAGTTATTCGCCAGGTTGGTATTGTTACAAGTGTAGGAGGGCTAGGGATATAATGGATATTAAGAGGGCGAAGAAGTATAATAAAATTGTATAGAAACCAAGGGGCGAAGCGATTGAGTATGGGAAGATTTTTTAAATTAAAATATTTTAAAACCGATGATATTAATGTTCACGCTTACGATAACAACCATTATGGGAATTGCGTACTTTGTGGCAATTTTTGCTTGCTTCATAGCCATCATGTCGTTACTAGAAGCAAAGGGGGCAAAGGAGAAGATACTGTGGGTGTTTGCCCTGCTTGTCATAATTGGGTTCATGCTCATCCTAAGCTGGCAGCTGCACGAGGTCTTTATTTAAGCGAATATAAGAATGAAAAAAGAATTACTAGAATTACTCCCTACTGAACAAGAACTCTTAAAGCTGAGTGCCAAGGTTAAGACAGTCATTACAAGTCGAGACGAGTTGCTTAGACAAATAGGTTCTCTTAAGTTAGAGGAAGTAGGGTTAGAGGAAAAGATGGTCTATGTACTAGGTCTGATTAGTTTAGGTTTTGACCCTGTACGTGCTAGAAAAAGATTAGAGGTACCTTACAGTCATTTCTATATTTGGCAACAAGACCCAAGGCACCAGGCGATGTTAGAGAGTGCAGAGGCTAGAGGTGAATTGGTGTTAGAGGAAAAGGTGTTGGCTGGAGCAGAGAAAGACCCAGAGCTAGCGCTTAGAGTGCTTAAAGAAAAGCAGAGGGTTAGAGAGAAGAAGGAAGACGTGGAGATAGAAAAGACTAAGACTGTATGGGAGATAATGCAAAAGAGTGGTAAGGAAAGGGGTATAGAAAATGAGCCAGTAGATGGACAATTAATTGACGATGTACTCAAATAATGAAAAACAAGATACTCAAGGACGAGAGATTAGAAAAACTGGCAAGGGAAGACCCTAGACAGATAATAGAAAAAATGTTCTGGATTGTTGATAAGGCGGGTAGAAGAGTCCCATTTAAATTCAATGTCCCTCAGGCTAAGTATTACGAGGAATATATGTCACCAAGGGACGATATATTAAAGGCAAGGAAGGAGGGTTTTTCTTCGGCGATTTTGGCTATACTGACCTGTAAGTTTCTATTCGTACCAAACAGTGTGTGTGCATGCGTAAGCCATAGGGATGAGGACACTAAGAGGTTGCTTGAAAAGGTGTATTACTACATAGAGAATTTACCTTTTGAGGTAACCTTAGAAAAAGCTAGTGCAAGTAGGTTAAGGATTAAGGAAATGAATACAGACTTCATTATAGGAACGGCTGGTTCTAAGACGTTTGGTAGAGGTGATACGATTCATTATTTACACTTATCAGAGTTTGCACACTACGGCAACTGGGATATGGTTACTGGTTTGCTTAACGCTGTTCCTGACGATTTAGACAATACCTGGGTGGTCAAAGAAACTACTGCAAACGGATACGGGACTCCGCACCATATAGCATGGCAGGACGAGAAAAGGGGGGCTAGTGTATTCAAGCCAATCTTTTTTTCCTGGGCAGACAACCCTGAATATCAAATGCCTATACAACCAGACACAAAATTCACTGCAGAGGAAAGAAGTTTACAGGATTCGCTTGGTCTAACAGACGAGCAATTGCTATGGAGACAATGGAAGATTAATTCCATGCAACCTACACAAGATTATACCAGGGAGGATTTATTCAAACAGGAATATCCTGCAACGGATACGGAAGCATTTTTGTCTACAGGAAGACCTGTTTTTGACCCAGAGACACTAGAATGGTATGACCAAGCTATATGTACAGAGCCAATTAAAAGGGGTGAACTCATAGGCTGGAATCCTCCGTATATACACGAAACTAACCTAGGAGAACTTAGAATTTATAAAGAGTCGGAGCAAGGACACCAGTACGTGATTGGTGGGGACAC
>JAKPKF010000132.1 GCA_029553845.1 bacterium
CAAATTGCCTAATCCATCATATGGATAAGTTCCTCCTCTAAAATAGACAGTATCCCCAGCTGCCGCCGTTTGAAATGCCTTCCTCCATGTTGCCCTTGGTTGAGATAAAGTGCCTGGATTATTATTATTTCCTGTTAATGACACATAGTAAGTCTTGCCAGCAGCCACAAAATGGATAGTGAGCAGGAGTAAAACACAGAACTTCCTCATATAATTGCATTTTGACGAATGTCCAATAATTGATGACAAAAGTATAAAAAATACTGACGAATGTAAAGATTTTAACGGAGGATCTTTTATTTTGTTTCATCTTGAATGTTACTCTGCCTGTCATCAATAATAGAAGGATGCGGGAGTAAAATATCTATGTTTGTGACTATCTGTTTAACGATGTAAGCCAGCCTAATTTGATGAAAAGTGTATTGAGGAATTACCATAGTGATTATTTATTGCTTGTTTATTCATTCTTGGCACTGAACCTGGGGAATTGGCTTGGATGGAATGACGTAAGATTAGGGATTCCTCTTATTATAAAGTACGTCCTATTTATTTTTGCTCTTGTAGTCTTGATTTTTTGTAGATTATCAAAACCTTCGAAACTTAAGGGGATAACTTTAATTAATGCAATAATAATTTTATTTGTTCTCTGGTCGTCAGTTTTAATAGTTACCTCAATTCTAGGATTTGACAGTCTTATGGACATACAACGTAGTCTAGCTGATAGGTACTTTTTTATTCCATATATTCTACCCTTACTGCTTCTTTTTACCAAATTCGACTTAGATTTTTTCGGGATACTGTTTAAATATTCTTACCTTTTTCTATTTCCTGCTATTTTATTGCAGATGTATTCAATTCTCTTCAATTTTTCACCAATGGATTGGTATCAGCAAATCGAAGGTATAAATATTTTCTCCACTGGGGCCGGTTTCCTTCTGCTTGTGGCTCACATCTCGAAAAACAAATCGGTTTCAATTATATCCATTATCTATTATTTGTTGCTACTTGTCTTGGTCATAGCATATGGAAGACGAAGTTTGGTGATGACAAGCATATTGTATTTACTATGTATGGTAATTCTGAGAATATGGAGTCCATTCTTGAAGATATTCAATAGAATTCGTATTTATCTTATTGGCTTACTAATCGTATTTATAGTTATTCTTTTTGGACATTTCATAACGACGACCTATGCATTTGAAAGGGGTTTTAATAGAAGCGCATTTGAAGAATCGAGAGGGGTAGTGTTCGAAGATTTTAATAATGATTTTACATCAAATAATGATTGGATTTTCGGACGTGGACTTGAGGGAAGGGTGTATCGTTCAATTCATAGTGAAGGTTCATCTGAAACAATTGAGAATGGTTTTCTGACGATACTTCTCAGAGGAGGACTTTTGTATTTAGTGCCATTTATTTTAATCTTATTGCGTGCTAGTTATCTTGGATTATTCTGTAGCCGGAATGACTTAGCTAAAGCTTTGGGTTGCATAATTTTAATTCATTTTCTTGGGATGTTTGCTTTTAATTTGCCTGATTACTCAGGACAATACATATTGGTTTGGATTTCTGTCTCAGCATGTTATTCACCAGAGACTATTAAATTAAGCAATGTGGATCTGTATAAAGCACTAAACATAATATAAAACAATACATTATCTTTATGACTCTTATTTTTTTCTAATCATGTCAAAATCAAGATTAAGAGTTTTATGGTTTACAAATACTCCTGCAAATGGGATTGAGGTCTTAGAAGGTTCAAAAGTTACTGGGAGTTGGCTCAGCTCTCTGGATAGGGCAATTCGGGACAAAGTAGAACTCACAGTAGCATTTTATTATGCCAGATTTATTGAACCATTCCAGAATAATGGTGTGAATTATTATCCAATTTGCAAGAAAAACTGGCGATTAAATATTATCAAGAAACATCTTGTCAATAGATTGGTGGAAAAAGAGGAGTTAAGAATCTATCTGGATATAATAAGCGTAGTTCAGCCTGATATAATTCATATACATGGAACTGAAAATCCGTTCGGTAGTATTATTCATGTAACCGATTTACCTGTTGTTGTTAGTATACAGGGCATTTGCTCCGTGATTAAACACAAATACTTCAGCGGAATCGAAAGGAATTTTGCTAATAGAAAGAGATGTGATTTATGGCCGCCATACAACTTCCTCTTTAATAAATCCTATACCCAAATCTACAGGTATTTTATAACTCCATCGGCTAGGCGTGAAACAAAGTACCTTAGGCAATGTAAGCACATCATAGGAAGAACTGATTGGGATAGGCGAATTACAAGGGTACTCGCACCTAAAAGTAAATATTTCCATAATGATGAAATTCTCAGAGAGTCTTTTTATGAAAAGAAATGGGGAAAGCCAAACAATAAAAAAGTAATAATTCACACGACTTGTAGCGATGCTTTTTATAAAGGATTTGAAACTATTTGCTACACAATTCCGATATTGCAGACTAATGGTTGGAATATAGAATGGAGAGTTGCGGGTGTAGGAACAGAAAGTCTCTTAAATATAATTACGAAGCAGAGAATGTCAGAGTCATATCCAAAAAAGGGGCTTGAATTACTAGGAGGTCTAAATGAAGAAGATTTGGTTCAGAAGATGCTTGAAGCTGACATCTATGTTATGCCCTCTCACATTGAGAACAGTTCTAACAGCTTATGCGAAGCAATGATACTAGGTATGCCGTGTATAGCGACTTATGCCGGAGGCACTTCCTCTCTTATGAAAGATAAGGAGGAAGGACTTTTAATTCAGGATGGTGATCCATGGTCTATGGCTGGTGCAATTCATGAGCTTTTATCTAACGAAATTGAAGCTATCGAATTTGGCAAAAGAGCAAGGGAAAGAGCTTTAATTCGCCACGATAAAGAAAGGATTGTTTCTGAGCTCTTGGCAATCTATAAGATAGTATCACGACAGTCCGATTAAGAATTCCCAAAGGACAAAATGGCAGTTTATGACCACAAATGCCAGAGTGAAATTACCCGAATTATATCTGTCAATTCAGAGTAGACATAGCACAAGTGAGATAGTATATGAAAATAATATATATAGGAAGGTTTAATCCATTCTTTGAAAATTCTGCAGGAGCAAATAGGCTAAGGACATTAATTGAAGGATTATCAGACCTTGGAGTTAACATCTGTCTTAGGATTACAGATGGATATCATTCCCAAACAGAAGCTGCCAAATTTGGATCTGATGGGAAATTGAGGGAGATAAGCTATCGCTACCAATGCAAGCTTATTCATGATAAATTATGGCGGAGAAGAATAAACAAATTTCTACTTCTACCAATACTTTATCCTTCATTATTAAGAATTATTAAAAAGGATATTGAAAAAGAGCATAATATTATTGTTTGGACAGAATGTGACTATAGTTTTTTTAAGCTCGTCGTCAAACTAAAAGAATGTAACCCAGATATAAAGAGTTTCCTCGAAGTAAATGAATTCTTCGATATTCATAGGTTCAAAAAAGGAAGACTAATACACAAGCTGGAGGGAGAGAAGCGGGCAAATTATTTTATAAGGAAGGGATATTATGCATACGACGGAATTGCCCTTATGACAAAAACATTGATGAAACAATTTATGGAATTTCCTCAACCTGGCCCAATGCTTTTACATTTACCTATGACTGTAGATTTTGGACGATTTAAGGGATTCCGAAATACTTGCATTGACTTTGATAAACCATATATTGCTTTTATTGGAGTAATGGATGATCAAAAAGAAGGGATAAATATCCTAATTCAAGCATTTGCACAGGTGGCGGATGAGTTTCCAATGTGTAAATTGTATTTGGTTGGTAGCTGGAACTATGATACCCCAGCTCACCTGAGATTGATAAGTGAATTGAAATTGAATGACCGTGTTTTTTGGAAAGGTGAATATCCTCGGGATGACATACCATCAATTCTTGTAAATGCTTGTCTATTGGTGTTACCAAGGCCTAACTCAAAGCAAGCTCAAGGAGGTTTCCCTACAAAGCTTGGTGAGTATCTTGCCACAGGAAATCCGGTTTGTGCTACAAGAGTTGGCGAAATACCTAACTATCTTGTTGACGGAGAATCGGTGTTCTTTGCTGAACCTGACTCAGTAAAATCTCTAGCATCGTCAATTAGGCGTGCACTGAGCAATCCGAAAACCGCCATCCATGTAGGATTAAATGGTCGTAAGGTTGCTGAAAAATTTTTCAACAAAGACAAACAAGCCTTGGCATTAAATGACTTTTTTAAAGTCATGTCTGACGAAAAGAAGATGTTTAAAAATCCGATTAGTATTGGAATAAATCATTAAGGGGAGCAAGTTTTACATAAAAATGTCAAAAGAATTTGATGGCAAGAAACTGTAATCCATAGTTTCCCAAAAACACTATCATGCAGAATATTAAGTGAATATGATTTAAACTATGGCTCATGAAGGCTATTAATTTAATAAGGAGAAATATTGCTAATATCCCTGGTTGGGTGTCTGATCGAAAGATTATTGTCTTTGAATCTGATGACTGGGGCAGTATTCGTATGCCATCAAAGAGAACATTTAATAAACTTAATGCTCTTGGTTTGGATTTGGAGTCTGAAGGCTATGCCAGATATAACCTTTATGATACTTTAGCCAACAAAGATGACTTGCAATGCTTGTTTGAAGTTCTTGATGAATTCAAGGATATTAATGGTAATCCTTGCATATTTACAGCGGTCAGTGTTGTTGCAAATCCTGATTTTAAGAAAATCGAGGAGAATGATTATATGAATTATTATTATGAGCCTTTCACAAAGACATTAGAAGCATATTACCCAGGCCAAAATGTATTTGAAATGTGGCAATTGGGTATCAGCAAAAAAGTCTTCTTTCCTCAATTTCACGGGAGAGAGCATCTGAACATTTCAGCTTGGATGGATGCTTTGAGATTAAATCACCAACATACAAGACAAGCTTTTGATTTTGGTTTTTGGGGCTTTGTTCCAGATAAATCTACTCGATTTAGTGTTGAAAACCAAGCAGCTTTTGCTGTTTATGGTATAAATGACATTTCTATTCATAGAGAAATCCTAAATGAAGGACTTGCTTTGTTTAAACAATTGTTTGGTTATTCCGCAAAATATTTTGTGCCACCTAATGGGCCTTTTAATAATGCCCTTAATGAAACCTTGTGGGCTAATGGCATTAGATTGCGCTCAACGGCAAAAATTCAAAATGAAAGTGTTGGTAATCATAAAATCAGGAAAAATATATGTTGGCTAGGCAAAAAAGATAGTAGCGGAATAAGGTACATTACCCGAAATTGTTTTTTTGAACCGAGTCAACCAGGAATGGATTGGATTGATAGTTGTTTGAATGATATAAAGATTGCATTCAGATGGAGAAAACCGGCGATCATTAGTTCGCATAGAGTTAACTATATTGGAGTTCATGATAAAAAAAATAGAGACAATTCGCTTCTGCTTTTAAGAGACCTATTGGCCTTGATCAAAAAGGAATGGCCAGATTGTGAATTTTATAGTACGGATCATCTGGAGCAACTGATGGAGCGAAATTAGAAAACTATGTGTGGAATTGCAGGATATGTTGATTTTACAGCAAGAACGAACCGTGAGACCATCTTGCATATGATTGAGGAACTTCGTCACAGGGGGCCTGATGACATGGGTTATGAGCATAAATACTATCCACATTCATGTGTCGGAATGGGGCAGTGTAGACTTTCAATAATAGACTTAAGCCCTGCTGGTCGCCAACCGATGAGACATGAAAAGCTGACAATTATCTTCAATGGAGAGATCTACAACTACAGGGAGTTAAGAAAGTCACTTGAAAAAGAAGGCCACAAATTTGAATCACACTCAGACACGGAGGTTATTCTTCATTGCTATGAAAAATGGGGGCCAGAGTTTGTGAAAAAGCTTATAGGGATGTTTGTTATTGTACTAATGGATGAGCAAATTAATGAACTATTCATTTTCAGAGATCGAGGTGGTGTAAAGCCACTTTTTTATTATTGGGATTCATACCAACTCATTTTTGCTTCAGAATTAAAGGCTTTATTTGCTCATCCCTCTTTTAGGAAAGAAATTGACATGAGTGCCTTATCCTTGTATTTTGATTTTGGATATATACCTGCACCTTACTCAATATTTAAGAATACTTATAAACTTGAAGCAGGTCATTATCTTGCGCTGAATATTAATGATGGGGACTTTTCAATAGTACGATACTGGAGTATTGATGAATATTACAGGAAAGAGAAATTTAAATGTAGTTTTTTTGAGGCAAAAGAGCAATTGTTAGAAATAATTAAGTCAGCATGCAATTATAGACTCGTAGCGGATGTTCCTGTTGGGGTATTTCTAAGCGGAGGCTATGACAGTTCATTGGTAACGGCTGTTCTTCAGCGAGAACGAAGAGAAAGGTTAAAAACCTTTACGATTGGATTTGAGGTGGGTAATAACGAGGCACCTCATGCAAAAAGAATTGCTGAGTTTTTAGGTACTGATCATACTGAATATGTTTGTACTGTAAAGGAAACACAGGATATAATTACTGATTTAGCTTACTTTTATGATGAGCCATTTGCTGATAGTTCGGCGATACCTACTATTCTTGTCAGCAGGGTTGCTCGAAACAGTGTAAAAGTTGCGTTGTCTGCAGATGCAGGCGATGAGCTTTTTGCAGGATATGTAAGTTATGAAAAAATTGCGAGAATTATTAGATATCTTAATCTTCTACCAAGGCATTTAATTCAATTTATTAATCCATCGTTGAAATATATTATTGGCGTTCTACCTTTAAATGTAGAACTAAAGCATAAACTGGAAAGTGTTGTATATTCAGCGAATGAGGATCAAGTGAAACAGTTATTGAGATTGGGACGCTTCGCTTCAAGCCTCCCACGCTTATATGAGGAAAATTTATTTCTATCAAGTATTAATAAGTACTCCACAATTTATGATAATGATTTTTCCGGTTTTTCATCTCCTCTCGAAATATTTTTAGCTATTGATTATGAGTTATACCTTCAGAATGATATTCTAACCAAGGTTGATCGTGCTTCGATGTCAGTCTCATTGGAGAGCAGGGAACCACTCGTTGATCATAGACTTGCAGAATTCGCAGCTCAACTGCCCCTTGATTATAAATACAGTGGCAAAGGAGGTAAAATTATCCTTAAAGATATTGCACATGATTATATGCCTAAAGACCTGCTTAATCGACGGAAACTAGGGTTTACTTTACCTATATATGAGTGGCTCAGGGGTGATTTATCATATCTAATCGATGAATATCTAAATGAAAGATCTCTTAGGGAAACAGGTTTCTTTAATGCTAGTTTTGTGCTACAGATTGTTAAGCAGTTTAGGATGAATAAATTGTATTATAAACCCTTAATCTGGAAATTGTTAATCTTTCAGATGTGGTATTTTAAGTGGATTAAGTAAAATATCAACACAGTTCGAAAAGGTGCCGAAGATGAATTTACAAAAAAGCGCATAAACCTTAAGTATCACTATTAAATCAATGACTTTGAAAATATTCATAGATTTATCAATTAGATCATTGGAATGTTTCAACCTATTAGTGACCACTAAGAAATAAAGCACAATTGAGTTTGTCAAATTTCAGTCATATTCCCTACCGTCTCAGTTTTATCATAGAGTTCCTAGATCGGAGTTTGATTAAAAAGCAACATGCTAGGTTGTAAATAGGGAAAAATGGTTCCATTGCTTGACAGAGGACATGCGGGGCGAAATACCATTATTGGGGCAGAGATCATGATGTCAGGTACTGGCAAAGATAAAATAGTCTATGAAGAACAACGGAGCAGGATCAAATCAGGGGATGAAGTGCGGCAATCGAACTACTAACTGGGCACCTCAAGAGCGATTACAGATTAATAAGAGATTACCTCAAGGGAGTTGAAGGTGATATGATTAATTCAATCATGTCAGCAGTTGCCTTCATTATGATGGAAAGACTATAGCAGATCCGGGATGTGATTTATTCTGTTCTGGATTTTCTGACTGCTAACTGGTCGATAAAATATTTCACTGTACAGAATTATTAAAAACAAAACTTGTTTAGCTTCAATCAAATAGTCAAAATAGAGAATCAAGCAGATTAATAATATGGTGAAATCAGGGAAAAGTGTTTGTTTTGTAATACCTTCACTTCAAGCTGGTGGCATGGAGAGGGTGATGTGTGAGTTGGCGAATTTTATTTCTGCTCAGGAAAATATTACACTCCATATGGTACTTTACGGGAGAGATCCTTCTATTTTTTTCCCTCTCCATTCCGCTATTCAGTTGCACAGTCCAAACTATTCTTACAGGGAAAGTCTAAGACTATTATATGCTGCTAGATCTCTTTTGTTTTTGAGACAACAAATAAGGCATATACAGCCGGACACTATATTAAGCTTTGGAGAGTATTGGAACAGTTTGGTGCTACTCGCATTATTCGGACTGAATTATCCGGTTTACATTTCAGACAGGTGTAAGCCTGATAAGAAATTCAACAAGTTTCACACTTTACTTAGAAGATGGTTATATCCAAGAGCCGCAGGCATAATTGCACAAACCTGTTTAGCACGAGATATATATGCTGAGCAATTCAGACATAGCAGAATAGCTGTTATTGGTAATCCAATAAGGAAATTATTAAGAACAATTGATATTCAACAAGAGAATCTAGTGTTGACTGTTGGAAGGCTTATTCAAACAAAACATCATAATCGACTTATAAAAGTTTTTTCACAACTAGATGCAAACGATTGGAAACTTATAATCATTGGCGGCAATGCATTGAAGCAAAACAATTCTTCATTATTACATAAATTATTAGAGGATTTAGGGTTAAAAGACAAGGTTATACTCATTGGAGAATGTAATGAGGTTGATGATTATTATTATAAAAGCAAAGTCTTTGCTTTTACAAGTAGCTCAGAAGGTTTTCCAAATGTTATTGGCGAGGCTTTGTCTGCTGGCCTACCGGTTGTATCATATGATTGCATTGCGGGCCCGTCGGAGATGATTTCTGATGGTGAAAATGGATTCTTGGTCCCTGTCTTTGAAGATGAACTGTTTTTGAAGAGACTGCAGTTATTGATTGATGATGAAGAATTAAGAAAAAAGATGTCTGTAATCGCCACAGCTAGTGTCGAGAAGTATTCAGTTGAAAAAATAGGTAAACAGTATCTCGATTTTATTCTTTCATGAGAGTTCTTCAGATAAATACTACAGTCAATTCCGGCAGTCATGGTAGAATTGCAGAACAGATTGGCTTAGCATTAATAGAAGCGGGTCATGAGAGCTATATTGCAGCAGCATATACAGCAAGACCAAGCCGGAGTCAGATAATAAAAACCGGGTTTGATCTTGACAGAAAACTACATGGACTTCAGACTCGGATATTTGACAGACACGGATTCGGATCAGGAGCTTCAACACGTAAGCTTATTAATCATATCAAAGATATCGATCCCGATATCATACATCTTCATAACATCCATGGCTATTATTTAAACATCAGATATCTGTTCGATTATTTGGGATTAGCTAATAAACCAGTAGTTTGGACTTTTCACGACTGTTGGCCGTTTACGGGTCATTGTAGTCATTTTGATGCTGTTAATTGTATTAAATGGAAGACAGGTTGCTTCAGTTGTCCTAATAAACATGGCTACCCCAGATCATATTTCTTTGATAATTCCAGAATAAACTACAGGGATAAGAAAGAATTGTTTACCTCCGTTCCCCGTATGATGCTTGTTGCACCATCACAGTGGATGGCTCGGCATCTTGGCAACTCATTTTTGAAAAACAATGAAATAAAGGTTATTTATAACGGAATTGACACCGATAACTTCAGGCCGATCAATGCTGATTCCCTTAAAGAAAAGTACGAAATAAAAGGCAAGTATATTCTTGGTGTGGCCAATATCTGGAATAAAAGGAAAGGTCTTGACGATCTCATAAAATTGAGTTCAATGATTCAGTCTGAATTACAGATTGTCCTTGTAGGCATCAGTCGAAGCAAGGAAGGAATGCTTCCTGATGGCATCAAATCGATATCAAGAACAGAAAATATTGATGAACTTGCTGCAATTTATTCAGGTGCTGATATATTTGTCAATCCAACGTATGCCGATAATTTCCCGACCACCAATATCGAAGCCCTGGCATGCGGAACTCCTGTAATAACATATAATACCGGCGGCAGCCCGGAAGCAATTGATGAAAACACAGGCATCATAGTCAATAGGGGAGACATCGAGGGTTTGATTTGTACCGTTAAGGAAGTCCTTAAGAATGGTAAAAATCACTATACCCATGCTTGTCGTGAGAGAGCGGTGAGACTGTATAATAAAAATGACAGGTTTGCCGATTACATTTCAATCTACAGAAATCTTGTTGAGAGAACATAGAACAATTTGCATTGAAAAAGATTATTTTAATAAACCAGGATTCGGGCTACCTGATGGTTGATCTGGCTAATGCCCTGATTGAAAGAAATGCAGAGGTAGAACTTATTGCAGGCAGACTTGTGGTAAGAGGAACGCCTTTATCGAGTAAGGCTAAATTTCGAAGAATAACCAGATATAAAAGAAACAGTGATTTCTTACGGTTACTAACCTGGTGCGTTGGCTTTCTACAAATCTTATTTATAGTTAAAACTAAACATAAAAATGGACATTTGTTGATCGTTTCAAATCCACCGCTGGCAACACTTCTGCCATTGTTTTGTAGAAATAGCTTCACATTCTTCATTTTTGATGTTTATCCTGATGCACTTAGGCAAATGAATATCGTATCGCGACAATCTGTCTTGTATAAAATATGGGAGAAAGCCAACAGAAAGACTTTTCAACGAGCTGTTCATATATTCACATTAACAGACACAATGGCAGAACTGTTAAATCATTATTGTCCCCCAAGGGAGATTAAAATTATTTCTGCATGGAGTGATAATGAGTTCTTCAGATCGATCCCCAAAGCCAATAATCCCTTTATTATAGAACACAAGTTACAAAACAAGTTCATAGTTCTGTATTCAGGCAATTTGGGTGCTACGCATGATACAATTGTCATTCCTCATATAGCCTTAGAAGTGAAGTCTCATAAAGTACTCTTTCTGATAATTGGAGAAGGTGATCAAAAAAAACATCTGGTTGAGGAAATCAAGAAATTACGAATAACCAATTTAATAATGCTGCCTTATCAACCGGTTGATATGATTCCATACTCTTTTGCATCCGCGGATATAGCTATTGTCAGTCTCAGTAGCAAAGCCTCATCACTCAGCATTCCCAGCAAAACCTTTAATTTCATGTCAGCAGGCCTCCCACTACTGTGCATTGCGGGTGAAGAGTCTGAGCTTAATAATATAGTTAATAAATACAAAAACGGCAAATGTTTCAGCCATAAAAAGGTAGCTGAGATGGCTGCATTTATAGATGAAGTTGCTGAAAATGAAGATCTTTTATCTGCTTATAGTAGAAATTCCCTGGAAGCTTCAGCCGATTTTACATCCAGGAATGCAAACACTATTGCCGAGGAAGTAATAAAAGCAACATCAAATTGAAGTCACGATTATACAGTAAGATAGTTAAGCGCGCACTGGATTTACTTGTTTCAGCAACTGGTCTTGTAGCCGGACTTCCGGTATTGGTTTTTCTATTACTTATCCTTACTATTACAAACAAAGGTGCTGTCTTCTTTAAACAAACGCGGGCCGGGTTGGGAGGAAAACTTTTCAGACTACTGAAGTTTAAGACAATGAATGACCGGAAGGATGATACTGGACGACTGCTTCCTGACAATGAACGACTGACCCGCTTTGGGAGGTATGTGCGCTCTCTCTCCCTTGATGAACTTCCACAACTGATTAATGTCATTAAAGGAGACATGAGTCTGGTTGGTCCCCGCCCTTTGCTGCCTGAATACCTGCCTCTTTACAATGAGCGACAGGCACGTCGCCATGAGGTGCAACCAGGGATTACCGGCCTGGCTCAGATAAATGGGCGCAATTCCTTGTCGTGGGAGGAAAAGTTCGAACTGGATATCTGGTATGTTGATAATATGTCGTTCTGGCTTGACCTTAAAATCCTGTTTCAGACTGTGATTAAGGTGCTTATCCGCGAAGGAATAAACTCAGAAGATACAGTCACTATGGAAAGATTCAGAGGAAGCCATGATTCGCTGGATATCTGAAGACTATACTCTGATCTGTGTTAATAAACTCAATTCTAAATCTAATAACTTACAATACTATGGAAGAAAAACTTATTGAAGCATTGGCTGAAGCACTTGAAATGGATAGAAGTACAATCAAGCCGGATGGAGTATTTCGCGATTATGAGAATTATAGTTCCCTTACGGAGTTATCTGTACTAGCAATGCTTGACAGTGAGTTCGGGATTGAAATTGAGATGAAGGAGTTCGACAGTTTGAAAACTGTAGCTGATCTGGTTAGACTCATCACAGACAAACAAAAATCATGAGCCTGTTATCATTTAACAATGTTGGGATATCTGGCCTTGCCGCGGCGGTGCCTCAGAAGATTATTAACAACTATAAGCATGATCTTTATTTCAACAAGGATGATATACAGGAGGTCATTGACAAGATTGGTGTCAGAGAACGCAGATTCGCTGATGATAACACTTGCTCGTCAGACCTCTGCTTTGCGGCTGCCGAAAAGCTCATAAACGAAATGAATATTGACAGGAATGAGATAGATCTTCTGCTATTCATTTCACAGACTCCTGATTATCGTATGCCGGCTACATCGGTTCTATTGCAGAATAGACTTCAACTATCAACATCCACTATCACTTTTGACATTAGTCTTGGCTGCTCGGCATTTCTTTATGGGCTTAGTGTTGCCTACTCCATGCTTACAGCAGGAGGTATACGGAAAGCTCTTGTGCTGGATGGAGAGACACGCTCAAAGGTTTATTCACAGAAGGACCGTAAGACGGCTTTCCTTTTCGGCGATGGAGGAGTGGCTGCACTTATTGAAAGAGGGGAGCAATACTCCACAAGTTGGTTTTCTCTTAATTCCGATGGATCCAGGGAGTCTTTAATAAAAATACCCGCTGGCGGTTACCGTAAGATGAGTTCCTGCGAGACTGTTACTGAGAAGGTTGTCGATGAACACGGGAATATCCGTTCAGAAGAACAAGGTTACATGAATGGGGCGGATGTGTTTAACTTCGTTATCCGTGAGGTGCCACGTGACTTTGACCGGTTAATCGAATTTGCCGGTGTTGAAAGAAACTCAATAGATTACTTTATCTTCCATCAGGCAAACAGCTATATAAATGGTTTCCTCGCCAGGAAGCTTAGATTGCCTGAAGAAAGGATCCCGACAACAATTCACAAATATGGCAATACATCATCAGTCTCCATACCTCTCACAATTGTCTCGGAACTAAGTGGAAAGCTCAACGGTCAGAAGCGTATTCTTTTAAGCGGTTTTGGCGTTGGACTGACATGGGGTACAGCAATAATACATTTGAATGATTGCTTCATAGGAGATATTGTCGAGGTGTAGCCTTTAACTTTTGAAAGTTGTTTATATAATTGCAGAAACAGTGTGAATTCTAACAACGTGTGCAATAGTAATATTTGAATAATATGTCTGAATCTATATTCTCACTGAAGGACAAATTTATCCTTATTACCGGGGCTTCTTCGGGTATTGGAAGACAATGTGCCATAACCTTCAGCGAGTATGGTGCTCGAGTTGCACTTTTTGGTAGAGACCAGAACAGGCTGGAGGAAACCCTGGGTATGATGAAACAGCCTTCAGATCACGTGATTTGTTCTGTTGATCTTCTTGAATATAAACAAATTGCTGATGCGGTTAAAGTTGTTGTGAATAAACAGGGACTTATTGATGGGGTTGTTAATTGTGCCGGTATCTCGACCACATTACCATTGAACGCAATTTCACCAGGTAAAATGGAGGATTTTTTTCGGGTAAATGTTATTGGTGCTGTTAACCTGACCAGAAATGCATTAAAACAAGCACACTTCTCTGTAAATGGGGGGAGTATTGTTTTCATAAGCTCGGTTATGGGTGTTACAGGTGAGAGTGGTAAGGCGCTGTATTCAATGACAAAGGGTGCTTTGATATCTGCCGTGAGGTCCATGGCTGTTGAGCTGGCAACTAGAAGAATAAGGGTAAATGCCATTTCTCCGGGTGTAGTTGATACTCCAATGTCAAAGCATGCAGTGTACAGCAAGGATGAGAGTTCAATTAATAGAATTAAGTCATTACACCCACTCGGACTGGGCCAACCGGCAGATGTGGCAAATGCTTCTCTTTTTCTTATTTCAGATGCTGCCCGGTGGATTACGGGCACCAATCTCATTGTGGATGGAGGTTATTCGACTAAATAGAATGTGATAAAGAATCTCAGGCCTATTGAGTGCCAGACCTTAATTTTAAGCCAAAGGCTTAATTTATCGTTGATGAATGGTATTTTTAACTTTTATTGGCAGCAATATTTGAAACCAATTTACAAAACCAGATCATAATGAAAAAAGTAATTGTACTCGGTGCCGGGGGGCATGCGGCAGAGATAGATGAGTACATTAGGCATACTCAAAGGGTTACTCTTAAACGAGATCTCAAAATAGTAGGTTTTCTTGATGATAATGCGAATAACTACTCAAAGTATGCTTTCTCTGCCCCCCTCCTGGGAGGAATACAAAATCATCAGATTAGCAGAGATATTAATTATATCATTGGTATCGCAGGGCTTGAGCATAGATTTAAGATCGTTGAAAGGTTTAAAGCAGAAGGTGCAGTGTTTCTCACTTTTGTTCATTGCAGTGCTTATATTTCAGATTCTGCCAAAATAGGAGAAGGTTCCATTATTGGACCCAATGTTAATCTTGGCCCAAATGTAAGGATTGGTGAGTTCACACTAATTAATGCGCGTTGTAGTATAGCGCATGATACAATTATTGGAGACTTCAACTTCATCAGTCCGAATGTTTGCCTCTCTGGGGCAACTGAAGTTGGCCATGGGAATCTCTTTGGCATTAACAGTGCAACAATCCCTTCTATAAAAGTCGGCAATAACAATAAAATAGCCGCTGGCATGGTCCTCGATCAGAATATTGGAGACGATTCAGTTGTCTTCTATCGCTTTAAAGAGAGAGTGATTGCTATACCAAAATGAAACGATTAAATGTTAGTGCTTTATAATAAAATCACTCCTTATTGATTATACCGGACAAACTATACTATCCATTTCGGGGCAAAATGTACTACCGTTTTCAGGATGAACTTGTATTACAAAAATGCTTTCTATTTCGATTGTTACCCGATGAGCAATTTTAAGGAGGATACAGGGAATCTGGATATCAATTCTGAAGAAAGAAGAGGTGGATGAGAAATGAGATAACGTATTGGTCTGTTTTTTTATCAATATGAAACAGATGGGGCTCTATTTAAAAGATGAATATTTGAGTCTATAGAATACTTTGTGTAAACGCCTGTATTCAAATTCTGCATCTATCTTCAAATTTAATCAAAAATTGCTGTAGGATCATACCCCAGTCCCGGATGGGCAAGGTCCATTTTTTCTCAATATTGGCAATTGCCAGGTAAACAGCCTTGAGGGCTGCCTGATCATGAGGAAAGACAGACTTAGTTTTAGTGTACTTTCTAATACCCCGGTTCAGGC
>JAKPKF010000179.1 GCA_029553845.1 bacterium
TATGTGGTCAAGCATTAAAGCTGTACCTCTAGCTACAGCAGAGAGTGGATCATCTACAATTTTAACTGGAAGATTCAATTCTTGAGAAAAGTATATGTCAATTCCTTTTATTAAAGCACCTCCACCTGCAAGACGCAGCCCTGATGCAAGTAAGTCTTTAAGAAGTTCTGGAGGAGTATCTTCAATGGCATCTTTTACTCCATCGCAGATTTGAGAGATAGAAGACATGATTGCCTCTCTTACTTCAATACTACTTAACTCTACTGTCCTTGGCAATCCAGTTAGAAGATCTCTTCCTTGGACACTCATTTTCGTTTCTTTTCTTTGTGGTACTGCACTACCTATGGAGATTTTTACATCCTCTGCACTTCTCTCCCCTATTAATACATTGTATTTCTCTCTTACATAGTTAATAACATCCTGGTCCATTTCATCACCAGCGATTCTCATTGTATTATCTACAACAATATCTCCAAGAGAAAAAACTGCAATATCTGAAGTACCACCACCAATATCTACAATCATGCTACCAGAAGCATCCTCTACTGGAAGTCCAGCACCAATAGCTGCTGCCATGGCCTCTTCAACGATAAATACCTCTCTTGCTCCAGCTGTTTTAGCAGCATCAAGTACAGCTTGTCTTTCGACTTCTGTTACAGATGTTGGTACACCGATAATAACTCTTGGCCTTGGAAGTTTAAAACTTTTTCCAAAATATGCATGAGCTCTATGTATGAAATGGTGAATCATTGCCTGAGTGGTATCAAAATCCGAGATGACACCATCTCGTAATGGTCTAATAGCTATAATATTCGCTGGAGTTCTTCCAATCATCTGTCTTGCATCTTTTCCAACGGCAAGAACTGTTTTAGTTCTCTTATCTATAGCTACAACAGATGGTTCAGATACAACAATTCCATGATTTCTCATATATACCATGGTATTGGCCGTCCCTAAGTCTATTCCTAAATCATAGGTAAAGAATTCTAGTATCGAATTAATCAATTTCATAGCACAATTCTATCACTTAAAAGGATATAAAACGAGTATCAACTATATTAAATACCAATATGGAAACTTTACTTCTCCTTTAAGGAATCTTTTCTAAGCTTTTTATAACACTTCATACAAACAGAAGCTTTAACCACTGCCCCATCAACCTCTATATCTACTTTTCTTAGGTTAGGTTCGAATATTCTTTTTGACTTTGGTGCTTTGTATCTCCAACCCACAGAGTGTTTGTGTTGGATACGATTACCAGCCATTGTTGTTTTTCCGCAAATGTTGCAAATTTTTGACATAACGGTGGTATTATATTCTAATCTTTGGTATATTGTCAAAGTTCTATAACTGATATAACAAAAAGATGATGACAACAGAAACATTGTATTGGATACTATTCGCTATTCCCTCTATATTAATAGCTTCAACAGTGCATGAATATGCTCACGGATTGGCTGCTTACAAGCTCGGAGACCCTACTGCAAAGGCGTATGGTAGATTAACCTTAAATCCAATTAAGCATATTGATCCCATTGGTGCACTCTCTATGATTCTTTTTAGATTTGGATGGAGCAAACCCGTACCAATCAATGAGTACAATTTTAAAAACAGAGAGCTTGGAACTGCAATAGTCTCTCTAGCTGGGCCTCTTTCGAATCTTCTTTTGGCAACAATCTTTGGCTCTATTAATCTAATTTTTCACCCTAATCTTAACAGTATTTTTGGCGTATTTCTTTTTACATTCACACTCATTAATATATCTTTAGCAACTTTCAACCTAATTCCTATTCCACCACTTGATGGGCATAAGATAATTAGGGCATTTCTTCCTGGAAAATTGAGATACTACTGGGAAAAGATGGAAAATTTCTCATTTCTATTTATATTGCTCCTAATCATACCTTTCTCGCCTATAGGTAAATTTGTTCTAGGAGGAATTTCGTCTATTCTAGCACAATTACTGGCCCTTTTTAGGTTTCTCTAGGCCCCCATTACAGGCCTTTTTTTATTTGTTCCTAATGCTTAAATATCGTAAAATATATATGCCCTAGTAGGAATAAAAGGATTCATAGCTCTATATTCAAGAGCTCGGGATTCCAACTATCGCTTAGCTCCGTGGAGTTAAGTTGAGGAAACCCAACTGTGTTACTGAGCTCTATGACTCCATCTTACTGGGGCGTTTTCTCCTTGTATATTGACTATAATACCCATATATACTAAACTTCTCTCAGTTGCCGAAGTAGCTCAGTTGGTCAGAGCAACTGTTTTGTAAACAGTAGGTCGAGAGTTCGAATCTCTCCTTCGGCTCCAAGTATGCAGAGGTGGCGGAGCGGTCAAACGCATTGGACTGTAAATCCAACTCCTTCGGGATACACAGGTTCAAATCCTGTCCTCTGCATATACCAAAATCTCCTTAATATTGTATAATTGCTCCAGCGCTGGATTAGCTCAGTTGGTTAGAGCACATTCATGGTAAGAATGAGGTCCTGAGTTCGACTCTCAGATCCAGCTCCATATTTATTATCTACTATTTGACCTTACCCATAATTTCCCATATAATACGCAGTATATTTCCCAATATAGACATTTTTAATTTTGATTTCCGAGGGATATGGCAAAAGTAAAAAGAGATATCATAGCTTTGAAATGTACAGTATGTAATTCAAAAAACTATACAGATTACAAAACTAAGAATATTAAGGAAAAAGTTGAATTGAAAAAATATTGTCCTAAGTGCCAAAAGCACACAGACCATAAAGAAACTAAGGTTAAATAATAGCTCTTTAATTAACTAGGGGCCCATAGTTTCAACTGGTTAAAACCGCGGTCTCCAAAACCGCTATTCCCTGTTCGAATCAGGGTGGGCCTGCCAAATATATATATACAAAAATGAAAATACTAAAAAATATATTAATAGAACTAAAGAAAAGTAAGTGGCCAAAAGGCAAAGAATTGTTGGTTCTTTCAATATATGTCCTAGTATTATGTGGTATAATCACCGCATTAATACTCGGTTTAGATCTTGTCTTTTACAAAGCAAGGGAGTGGTTTTTAAATCTTTAATTAAGAAAATATGACTAAAGAAGAAGTTAAAACAAAAGAAAATCCAAATGCAAAATGGTATGTTCTAAATATTAGGACTGGATACGAGAATAGTATTCAGAAAGAACTCAAACAGAGAATTGAAGCAACAGGAATGGAAGACAAAATTGTAGATATACTTGTACCTGTACAGAAGAAAATCTTTGTTAAAAAAGGTAAACAGGAGGTAAAAGAGGAGAAGATATTCCCAGGGTATGTACTCATAAAAATGGAACTAGACAATAGTACATGGGATTTGGTAAAGAATACTGAAGGTGTAAGAGGTTTTGTCAAAACAGATAGATATCCAAGACCCCTACCACAATCAGAGGTAACAGCAATTACAAAGTTCATGGAAGTTGAACAACCATCATTCCAGAATTCATTTAGTGTTGGTGAAGCAGTAAAGATTGTAGATGGTGCATTCGCAGATTTCATTGGAAGTGTTCAGGATGTAGATACTGAAAAGGGTAAGATAAAAGTCCTCATATCTTTCCTTGGAAGAGAAGCTCCTGTAGAGTTAGATCTAACACAAATAAGTAAACTTTAGTTAAATATATACATATGGCAAAAGAGATAAAAAAAATAATTAAGATAACAATACCTGCAGGTGGTGCAACAATGGCTCCTCCAATAGGGCCAACATTAGCCCCTTACGGTATAAACGCACAGGATTTCTGTGCTCAATTCAATGAGAAGACAAGAGAAAACAACGGAATTCTTACCCCAGTAATATTAACAATCTATGAGGACAGAACATTTTCATTTGAGTTAAAGACTCCACCTACATCAGAATTAATCAGAAGAGAACTAAAGATTAAGGCTGGTTCTGCAAAACCAAATCTTGAGAAGGTTGGGAAGCTTTCTAAAGCACAGATTATGAAGATTGTGGAGGTAAAAATGCCAGATTTGAATACATCAGACCCAGAGCAAGCAGCGAAAATAATTGCTGGTACTGCAAAACAGATGGGTGTAGAAGTAGAACTTTAATTATACATATATCATTGTTATGAAAAGAGGAAAGAAATATACAAAAAGTGTAAAAGGATTAGATAAGAGTATTGAATATACCTTAGTAGAAGGTGTTAAAAAAGTTAAAGCACTCTCCTACTCTAACTTCACTGGTACACTAGAAATGCATGTAGATATTAAAATACCAAAGGACAGAGATCCTAAATCCATAAAAGGTGCTGTCTCTCTTCCACACTCTTCTGTTAAAAAGGAAGTTAAGATTGCAGTATTCTGTACTCCAGATAAGGATGCCCTAGCTTTAAAAGCTGGTGCAGATATTGTTGGACTTGACAACCTAGTAAAAGATATTAAGGCTGGAAAGATAGAATTTGATGTAGCAATTGCTACTCCAGATGTAATGGCTAAGATTGCGATTTTAGGTAAAGAGCTTGGTCCTAAGGGATTAATGCCAAGTCCTAAGAATGGAACAGTTACAAGCGACCTAGAGGGTGCAATTAGTGAATACAAGAAGGGTAAGCAGACATTCGCATGTGATGATTCTGGAGTTATACATCTTAATGTAGGTAAACTAGATCTTGAGGATGAGAAATTAATAGAGAATATACATACTGCAGTAGCAGCATTAGAAGAAATCTTTGGTAAACCATATGACCAGATTGCAGATAGGATGCATATAGCACCAACAATGGGAGCAAGTGTTAAGATAGCTTACAGTAAGCCAGAATAACCCTATTACATTGTAATTAGAAAGACCTCGCAAGAGGTCTTTTTTGTTATATATACTCTTTACAATATATACTCTATGGGATAGAATATATATGTCTTTAGCTCTTTAAATAGGATCACATTACAAAATTCAAGGAGAGAACACATGGCAGTAATTGGCAGCAGAATTGTAATAAATGACGACGAATATGAAGTTTTCCAAAATTTTGAAGACATGCTAGTCCTCAAAAGAAACGATCACTTTTTACTCTGTTTTCCAATCCTAAGTCATCTCTTAATTCCGTGCGGAAAGGTAAAATGTTTTTCCAAAAGGTTAAAGGAAGATGCCGGGAGAGTGTCTTTCAATGGAGTAACGTTCGCGATATGTGGATATGATACCGTATCATATAACACAAAAGATTTATTCCTCAATCTTTCGCACAAGAAATTTGTTTTTCGAATCAAAAAAAACGGCGAATTACTAACAGTCCTTTTGAAATAAATTCTGCAAATTAAAGACAGATCCTAAATAAGAACAAAGACAGAGAGCGAGCTAATAGTAGCTTAATAGGCGACCTTAAGGGCCCATTAGGCTTTTATTTCTATAAATCATCTATTAGCTCCTCTCAGCACCATCCCCATTAACATATTTACAAACTATTTCCCATAGTATAGAATGTCTAGGCAACAAGCTTACCCGCTTATTGCTCATTCAAAAAACATCGACTAAAGGGAGAATACATGAATGCCAACTTACCAAAGAGATTAATGAACTGTAACAAAGTCGCACAAGAGAAAGACGAACCATCCCAAGAAGAAATCCATATCCCAAAGGATACAAAATGTATCTTACGAAAAGCAAAGAAATTTCTTCCCAGAGATGGAGAAGTGTGGATCACCGCAGCAGACAAAAAGGGAAATGTTACCATTCATATCTTGCAAGAAGGCAGAAAGAGAGGAAAAACAATTACTTGTAGTGCAAAACACTGCAAGGCAATTTTACTGAAATACAGCAATTCCTTGCTGGTCGAAGCAAAATTCCGATAGAGTTTTGAGGGTAGCTTGTTGAAACAGGATGGTGGATCTAAGAGATTCTAAAGAAGCTGAGCTCTGCGCAGGGTTTCTTTTAATCGTTTCTTAGGTCCACCTGTAATTCCCTTGACCATCCCCTATCCTCCTGATATAATCCACCTAGTATTAACCAAAGAAACAAGGTATAAACATAAATCCTTGCGAGGTTAACATATACATTCAATTAAAAAATATATAAATATGTCTAAAACTCGTTCTCAGAAAACAGAGCTATTAGAGAAATATAAAGAGATACTGCAAAATAAAGAAGGATATTTCTTAATTAACTCTGACAAAGCAGATACACTAACAACAACTGGACTTAAAATACAGTTAAAAAATGTTGGCGCAAATATAACGATTGTAAAAAACAGTATATTTAAAGTAGCCCTACAAGAAACAGAACAACCTTTAAATACACAAACATTTGATGGACCTACAGCTATTATATACTTCGATGAAGATCCTACAGCTCCTGCAAAATTAATAAAAGAAGTACAGAAAAAAACACAACTTTTTGATGCAAGAGGTGGAGTATATGAAGGAGAATTCTTAACTGCAGAGAAAGTTATGCAGTTAGCAGAAATACCTTCTAGAGAAGTATTACTTGGTAAATTACTTGGGACTATGTCAGCACCAGTATCTGGATTTATGAATGCGCTAACAGGAAATGTAAGAGGATTAACTTTGGTTCTAAAGGGCATCTCCGAAAAGAGTGCTTAACCGAACATTATTTTGTATTTAATTTAAACATATATTAACCATGGCAGACGAAAATACAAAGCTTCCAGAGCTATCTGAGAACTCAAAGAAAGTACTAGAGATAGTAGAGAAGATGAGTGTATTGGAACTTGCAGACCTTGTTAAGGTTATGGAAGATAAATTTGGAGTAAGCGCAGCAGCTCCTGTTGCAGTAGCAGCAGCTCCTGTTGAAGCAGCAGCTCCAGAAGAGGAGAAAACCATCTTCAATATCGTCCTTAAAGAAGCAGGTGCAAACAAGATTGGAGTTATCAAGGTAGTAAGAGAGATAACTGAGCTCGGATTAAAAGAAGCTAAAGATCTTGTAGATACAGCTCCTCAGACAGTAAAAGAGGGAGTCAAAAAAGAGGATGCAGAAGCATACAAGGCTAAATTCGAAGAAGCAGGTGCTACAGTAGAATTAGTATAATTATATATTTAAGAATATATATAAGAAGAGCCACGAAAGTGGCTCTTTTTGTTATCATTAACTCCCATCGACAAAGCAATATCCGAAGAAGTATAATTATACTGAATCTGCCAATATATTAATTTATCAATATATCTAATGGACTACACACCTTTTACTAAATGGGTACTGGACAATGGACTTTCAGAAAGAACCTTGGAATTGCTTGTCGGCATAGCAATAGTAGCTACAATTGTAAGCTTGGCAAGATACCTTTTCGGATCTAAATCCTTTGGAATATATGCTCCAGTAATACTGGCTGTAGCATTTACATATACTGGATTGCGATATGGATTAGTAATAACTGCTATTGTTATAGTATCATCCCTACTTTCTTACCTCATACTAAGTAAAATTAGGATGCACTATATTTCAAGGATGGCTATAAATTACTGTCTCATAATAATGTCCTTAATCATTTTCTTCATAATCGTACATAAATACAATCTTGGATTACCAAATATGTCCTTAATACAACCACTAGCAATTATCTCCATTATTGGACTGTCAGATTTCTTTGCTAAACAACAAATTAAAAAAGGTTTTAAAACCTCCATACTAGTACTTGGAAGTACGCTAGTAATAGCTTCCATCGGTTGGTTTATCATAACTCGAGAAGCTATATCCACCTTCATGATTAACAATCTCTGGTTAATCCCAGCCTTAATTGTCATAAATATATTAATCGGACAATTCTCTGGCCTTAGATTTAAAGACATTGTGAGATTTAGAACCATTATCCAAGACGAAGAAAATGTTAAGAAGTAAAAAAATAAAAGAGATATTGGGATTAAACAGACGAAATCAAGAATATATTCGTCCATTAAACTCCCCATCCTCTAAAAAAATTGCCGATAACAAAATCCTTACTAAGAAAGTACTCTCAAAGGAAGGGATAAACACACCTGAGGTATATAAACTAATTAGAACCAAAAAACAGCTTCAATTCTTAGACTTTGAATCCTTACCAAACAGTTTCGTCATAAAACCAAACCAAGGAACTGGTGGTAATGGTATAGTTGTGCTCTATGGTAAAAAGAAAGGTCAGACAGCTTGGATAAGACCAAGTGGGGAGATAATGAGCACAAAGGACATTACAATGCACATAGAGAATATCCTTGAAGGAAGATACTCCATGGGTTCAAGAAAAGATATCGCGATTATAGAGGAGAGAGTTAAAACAGATCCATTTCTTAAGCAGTACTCTTACAAAGGTGTTCCAGATATTAGAATAATTGGCTACAACCAAGTCCCCATAATGGCTATGATGAGACTTCCAACGAAAAAATCTAACGGTACAGCAAATTTACACTCCGGAGCAATATGTACAGGTATAGATATTAGCTCTGGCATAACCACCTACTCTATGCATATACAGGATAAAAGTTTGATAAGCGACTCATACGAAATGATAGACTCAACACTAGATCTTAAAGAAAACAAAAAGCTTGCAGGTATCCAAATCCCTTACTGGGAGCAAATACTTGAGATAGCTGTTAAGTGTCAAAAAGCTAGCAAATTAGGATATATCGGAGTAGACATAGCCCTAGATGCAGAAAAAGGACCAATTGTTTTTGAATTAAATGCTAGACCAGGTCTTGGTATACAAGTAGCAAACCAAGCAGGACTAAGATGGAGGCTTGAGAAAGTAAAAGATATTGAAATTAAAAGTATGAAGCACGGTATAAGAGTAGCTAAAAATCTCTTCGGTGGAGAGGTTGAGGAGAGTATAGAGGCTATTAGTGGAAGGAAGGTAGTAAATATCAACGAAAAAATCTTTCTCTACTATAAGACACCTGTATCTAAGAAGAAAAATGACCCTCAGAATCGTGAAGCCATAAGAGTATTTGTAGATACAGGCCTAATAACCTCTCGTATAAACAAAACCCTAGCTTCCAGAATAGGCTTTTTTGAAGCTATTAAGTACTTCTATTCACTTCCCATTCCAGATAAGTTTGAAAGCTTCAAAGATGCTCAGGAGTACATAGATTCTAACCAAACAACCATTATAGGTCACCCGGACATTCTTAGAGTCGCTAAAATTGTAGAAGAGGGTACCATAAAGATCAGACCCGTCATATGCGTACATACCAAAATAGCCAACGAAGAGAAAGAAATAGAGATGGTAGTAACAGAAGATACCACATATAATGTAGTAATAGGAAGAAATGAACTTAAAGGATACTTAATAGATACATCTAAGACATTTACATAGTATGAAAAAATACGAACAATATTTAAAAGAAGCAGGAAATGTACATTTGGCTTACTATCTAGAAGCTGCAGATGAGCTCGGTATAGAGTATGAAATTGTTGTGCGTAGCCTACTTGCTAGATTTACATACCAGGGAAAACATTGGTTCATAATTAACACCGTTACTCCACTAACTCCATCCCCAGGAACTACCATAGCAAAAAGAAAATACCTTACAAACCTTGTACTTAGTAGAGCAGATATAGATGTACCTAGACAACAAGCTCTTGGCAGTGCTATAGATGCCATCAAATTCTTTAATAAATACAAAAATATCGTCATTAAACCATCACAACAGCTAGGAGGCATTGGTATCACCATGCTTCCAGAAACAGAAGAGCAGGTAATTGAAGCATATGAGAGTGCATTCCAAAAAAGCAATGCAAAAGGAGCAGTAAAAGTGCTAGGCGAAGAATTCATAAAAGGAGAAAATTACAGATTCCTAGTAGTTGGTGATCAAGTCGTAGGAATAGTATGGAGAAGAGCACCAACAGTTATTGGCAATAGTAAAAACACTATAAGAGAACTAATCGATATTAAAAACAAAGAACGCCGAATGCTTGTTCTTAAGCCAATTCCAATAGATACAGAAGTAGAGATAAGACTACGAAACCAAGAACTTACCCTTGATTCCATTCCAGAGGAAGGCAAAGAGATTGTTCTTAGATATAACTGCAACCTAACCACTGGTGGGACTACAGAAGAATGTTCTTCCATCGTCGACCCATACTACAAACAACTTGCAATCTCAGCAATCAAAGAACTTGGTCTTGAATTTGGTGGCGTAGATATCATTGCACAGGATATTACAAAACAAGATAAGTGTGGCATTAACGAAATAAACTACAACCCAGGTCTTAGATTACATTACAAGGTAAATAAAGGCCAAATTGTGAGAGTCGCAATCCCCATAATGGAATACATCAGAGACAAATATATAAATTTAGTCAAATAAATATGGTAAAAGTATTACAAGGATTAAATCTAGAAAACAAAACCTCTGTAATAGAGATTAATGCAATTAAAACAGACAACCTTGAAAAACTTCTCCAATTAATACACTCCTTCCACCCAATATTCCTGGAAGAATACAAATACGAAGAAAATACACTTAAAATCTACTCTAACCTACCATTTCTCTGGGAAGAATTAGGTAAAGTACTAGAACAGGATTTACCATACAACAAAACATTAGAGCAATGCCTAGAAATTATTAAGCTCCGAGTCTCCTCTATGTCCACCATACCCCTACTCTTTGCAGCACACAAGCTTGGCTACGAAACAACTCCAACGATGACAAAGAATGAATCATTAACATACACACCCTCTTTTAACCGACACTACACAGTAGGATGTGGAAAAGGTTCTGAGATTATCTACTCCATATCCTCTTCAAAAGATTCTAAGATTGCAAAAGAGATCCAAAGAGATAAATGGTCAAGCAATCTTGTCATTGAAAAATTAGGACTACCCCTTCCAGCTTGGGAAATCATAGATTCATTTACCGAGATAGAAGAAATCTGGAAACGCTTTGACAAACCAGTAGTTATTAAACCAACTGGTCTAACTGGAGGCAGTGGTGTTTGCATAGGAATTAAAACGATTGAAGAAGCAAAAGAAGCATATAAATATGCCAAACAAGTGATAGATGCCAAAATCAGAAAAGATTGGCAAACCAAAGTAATGATACAAGAACAGGTAAGCGGGGAAGATTACAGGCTTTTAGTTATAGATGGCCATTTAGAAGTAGTCACAAAGAGAATCCCTGCATTTGTAATTGGAAATGGTAAAGACACAATAACAAAGCTCATAGAAGATACAAACAAAGACCCAAGAAGAGATACAACAAGTCCAGCACACACATTAAAACCAATTGAAATTGACCAACCACTAAGAGCATATCTTAAAGAACAAAATCTTGAACTAGATTCAATCCCTGACAAAGATCAAAAAATCCCTGTTAGAAAAGTTGCAAGCATGAGCCAAGGAGGTATAACCGAAGACTTCACAGATAAAGTCGGCCCAGAGATTAAAAGCATTGTAGAGAGCATCGCCTCTTCTATCCATGCCTTTGCATTAGGTGTAGATGTAATGTGCAATGATATTTCAAAACCTCTTACTAAAGATAATGGGGCTATCTTGGAAATTAACACTATGCCGGAAGCATATCTTAATCTCTTCCCAGTAATTGGCCCAGATAGAGGATATGTTGCAGATACATATATTAAAAAGCTCCTCACAAACAACAAAACAAAGAAAATTGTAGTCATAGGTCATTCTTCCTACGATATCCCCACTACATTAAAACAGAAAACACTTCTTTCTTCCTACCTTCGAGACGAAGATACAGTAGGAGAATACAAAGATGGTGAGATAAGAATAAATTCTTTAACATTAAATAAAGGATTGACAAAAAGACAGGGTATGGAATCACTTAAACTCAACGCATCTTTAGATGCAATCATAATTCACCACAGAAATTGGGAGGAAGTGAAAAAAGATGGTCTAGGATTAAATAAAATAGACCTACTAATGATAGAATCTTCCCTAAAGGAGAATTCGGAATACATGAAGATAATAAAAAAATACAAACGAAAAGGATTAATATCTAAAATAAAAATATTCCAATAATGAAATATCTAGTCATAGATAAAAGACCAAGGATTAAAAACATAGAAATACCCACTGCTTCTTCTCGAATATTGGAGGAGTTAAAAAAGAAAGATATACCAGCAGATTTTGTTTACAATGATGAAATAGAGATCCTTTTCATGGATGGTTCCACACAAATCAAGGCTAAGGGAATAGATGTAAAGGAGTACACACACATTATTTTCAGAGGTCATGCACTTCATAACGATAAGCAGTATGCACTCAAAAGATACATAATAGACTACATTGAGCAACATAACAGTGACAACCCAGAAAAAAAAGTGCTCATACAAAATTCCAAAGCAATTAAAAAATTACCATATTACAATAAGATAGCCATTTCTTTGCTATGTTCACAATATAACCTCCCCTATTTTCAGACATATTACAGAACAGATGGTAAATATCTAGAACCAAGAGATATGTTACAAGAGTATCCTCTAATCATCAAGGAGTATGCTGGTATTAATAGAATAGAGATAATAGATGGGGAAGAGAAAATTAAAAAGAATGTTTTCAAATTAGAAAAAGATGAAGATTTTGAACAGGATGGATTGAAAGAACAGGATTTAAGTAATTTCTTTTTACAGGAATTCTCTAGTACCGCAGAGGATTACAGAATATTTGTTAAATTAGGAAAGGTTATTGGTGGATGGAAAAGAACAGCATCAAAAGGATTTATGACAGTAAATAAGGGGATATACGAGACATATAATGAACCAAATGAACAGATGAGAGAGATAGCAGAGAAGATGGCAAATATACTAGAGGCTGATTTTATGGCTGTGGATTTTATGTATATGAATGGTAAACCATGTATACAGGAAATAAGCTTACATCCAGGGTTTAAAGCCTACGAGACAAAGATAAAGGGAGAGCATATTAATATAGCTGAAGCTATAATTGATGCATTCTCAGATTAAATTCCAGCCTTTCTAAATATATCTATCCAGTCATTCTTACTTGGAATCTTACTTGCTTTAGGTATTAACCCATCCTCTACCCATTCACATTGTTTAAAACTAATTTTTCCAGAATATAATTTCTGATACAAAGTTGGATCCTCTTCTAATTTCTTCATAACTTTTCTAAATCCTCTGAAATAAACAACATCCTTTGCATAGATACCAGGATATGAAGTATCTGACAAACCCCTCTTCACCCTATATGCGATATCAAAAGCCCCTAGTTTAGAGAAATTACCTAAAAGAACATTGTAAAGCTGCCTAAATGACAACTCCTCTCCTACATATATAGCCCATGTTAGACCAGCTTTGTTCCTGAGTGATTTTTCTGGCAAAAGTCCCATATTATTCTCATTCCATGAAGCCAAACCCTCCTCTACATCCAAATAACTAGCAAGATTTGGTTTACTTATTGCCTCAAACCCACTTTTAAGACCATAATACGAACGAAGAGCATGTGTACCTACCTCATGTACCAAAGTCTTCCTAAGTTGGAACTTACTTTTACTAATATTCCCATCAACAAGAACTTCCTTTCTCTTGACCCCTACCTTCACTCCGTTTTTGGCAATATTTAAAGACTTGTTTACAGACCAACCCTCCAAACCCAATTCTTTAAATACAACATCAAAGACAGAAACTATACTGTCATACCCTAACATCTCTGAATCTCTCTCTTTATTCTCTTTTGCCAAATTATATCTTCCATACCTACCTCGCAACACCCTCGCTGAATTTCTAAAAAGTTTGGCAGAAGGTTTACCATATCTAGCAACAGATATATCTGTTACTGCCTCATTATTTCCTACTGCATGCATAAGGTCACTCGCTTCTCTCTTGGAATCTATGAGGTCTATGTAAAAATTGGAAATCCTTGGATCTACATCCGAAATCTCTTTTACTGATGCAAGATCTTTGAAAATCTCCTCGTTTTTATTTTTGACTATTCTGTATTGAAATTGCGGTTCATATGTATCCGAATCGAAAAACTTTTTCTTCTCTGAATTCAAGTTGGTAGGAGTAAATACTAAAGCAATGGGAATTTTTAACTCTCCCAAAAGCCTTGTAACTTCTTCTACCTTCATAGTTTTCTTGGCTTTTCGAAGAAACATGTTCATAGTTAATATTTACATAAATGGAAATAAAAAGGAACTATCTTCTGAATTCTCTGTTAAAGGTAAACTTTCTGTCACCTGCTGCAAGAAGTTCGAGTGCTATACCAGTACCTTTGGCTACACAAAATGCTGGATCATCTGCTACATGAGATGGAACACCTGTAGCTTTAGTGAAAAGTCTATCTAAATTTCGCAACATTGCTGTACCACCACTCATTACCATACCTCTATCTATGATGTCTGCAGAAAGCTCTGGAGGAGTTTTCTCTAGAACAGATTGAATACTCTTTATGATGCTTCGCAGAGGTCTCTCTACCGCTTTGGCTATATCGTTTGAATCTATGACTATGGACTTTGGCATACCAGCACCAATATCTCTTCCTCTTACTTCCATTTCTTTTGGATCTTTTACTTCAAGAGCGGAACCAATCTTAATTTTTACTCTTTCTGCTGTCTGTTCTCCAATTAACAGACCTTTCTTCTTTCTCATATACATTATGATTGCCTCATTTATGGCATCTCCTGCTACTCTTAGAGATTCATACTCTACAATTCCATCTAAAGATATTACCGCCACCTCTGTTGTTCCACCACCCATATTTATAATCATATTGCCAGAAGATGTATGAATTGGAAGCTCTGCACCAAGTGCAGCAAGTAGTGGCTCTGGCATAAGGGTTATTTCTTTAGCTCCGACAGCATTTGCAGCCTTAAGTACTGCTCTTTCCTCCACAGAGGTAATTCCAGCAGGTACACTTATTACTACATCTGGTTTAAAGAATCTAGCTTTACCAAGTGCTTTGTCAAAGAAAAATCTAAGTAATGCTTCAGTTACTCTGGAATCTGCTATAACTCCATTTCGAAGTGGTCTTTTTGCAACTATATTCTCAGGAGTTTTTCCAATCATTTCTTTTGCTTCGTTACCAACAGCTACCACTGTAAATTTATTTACATCTATGGCTACAACAGTTGGTTCAACAAAAACTATTCCCTCTCCTTGGACAAAAACTACTGAATTTGCTGTACCTAAATCTATACCTAATTTCTTTCCAAACATAACAAAATTTCACTATAAGTTATCTATTATCAAATCCCAATTCCATTGCCTCTTTCATTTGCTCTACAATATCTTTTGCTATTACCTGAACTTTTTTACTACCATCCAAAGCTTTAGCCAAAAGCTCATCCTTCATTCCCTCAGCTTCAACCCTTCTCTCTCTAATTGGTTTGAGATATTCATTCATAACTTCAAACAATCTCTCCTTAACCTCTACATCCTTTATTTCTCCCTTTCTGTACAAATCCTTCATTTCTTCTACCTCTTCTTTGTTGCTGTTAAAAAGATCATGGTACATGAATGCAACATTCCCCTCTATTTTACCCGGATCTGTTGCATGAACCCTTGCAGGATCTGTATATACCTGAAAAACCTTCTTTCGTAATTCCTCTTCACTATCACTTAGAAATATACAATTATTTAAACTTTTTCCCATTTTTGAATTGCCGTCTATTCCCGGGACATTTACCTCTGTTCCAAACAATGCCTCTGGCTCATGAAGAAGTTTAACGCCATATGTGTTATTGAATTTTCTAGCCAAAACCCTACTATCCTCTATTATTGGGGCCTGGTCCTTACCAACTGGAACAAGATCTGCATTAACACAGAAGATATCTGCTGCTTGGTGAACTGGATATATAAAAAAACCCAAAGGAGTAGAATTCTCTAAACCCTTCTGGGCAATCTCAGTTTTTATTGTTGGATTATGTTGTACCTGTTGAACAGTAGCAAAATTAGATATGTACATAAATATCTCATGGATAGCTGGTACTTCACTTTGTATAAATACTGTAGCCTTATTAAAATCTATGCCCGCAGCATAATAATCACAAAGTAATTCCTGAATATTCTCTTTGACCTTCTTTGGATTGTCAAAATTATCTGTAAGAGCCTGCACATTTGCAACAATTACATACTCGTCATATTCATCCTGTAATCTCACCCTGTTTCGTAAAGACCCCATTAAATGACCAATGTGTAATTTACCTGTTGGTCTATCCCCTGTTAAAATTCTTTTCTTGTCATTCATAATCTTAATTCTAACAAAATTATCTTGTATTATGCTATACTTTTCGAAATGTCAAAAGAACATATAATATTAAAAAATAAAATACTCCCTGCTCTGCTTCCCATTCTTACCTCCATCATTATATTACTAGGAGCTACAATAATCTATCTTTATTCAAGCGGATATAGAATAGATATTCTCAAAAAAGAAATTAACATAACGGGAGTCATAACTGTACAAAGCGATCCCTCTGCCACGGACATGTTTGTTAATGGTGAGAAGATCGGTAGAGCACCAAGAAGTCATGTACTAAAGGTTGGAGAATATGATATTTCACTCAAGAAAGAAGGCTATAAAGATTGGAATAAGAAAGTAAAAGTGCTGGAAGGAAAATCTACACCGATATTCCCATATTTGGTTTATGACAAAATAATAAGCAAAGAGAAATGGAAATCTGAAGGATTGATTGAAAAGCTATGGACAAGTGACACTAGAAATGACCTACTATTTTTGCAGAAGGATTCTAACACCTCTTTCTCCCTATGGAAGTATGCTATTAATCCTTCACTTTGGGATTTTTCTACGAATCCTTCTAAAATTCTTACTCTAGATACCAGCAAAATCTCCCTCTCTATCTCCCCAGATGGACAACAGGCACTCTTGGTAATGACAGATCCAAAGTCTCCTCTTTACTATTTACTTAATACACAACAGCCAAACACTCTACAAAGCTCAAACCAACTTCCCTTTGGTAACTACTCCAAATATACAATGTCCTGGAGTAAAGATGGCAAGTATATACTTCTTGACTCTCCCAAAGAACTCCTGTCATACAATCTTTCTAGCCAGACATTTACAACAATCCTAAAGAAAGATGCTGAAACAAAATATGTTTGGGATACAGATACACAAGGTTTCTTCTACTTAATAACAGAAATTCAAAATGATGAATTAGAAGATATCTACACCTACACTCTTACACAGAAGTCCCTCGCAGGAAACAACAACAAGACAATAATTGACAGAATATACTTCCAGCAAACAGATGAATATATCAAAGAATACAGAAAGTCTGCAACCACACTACAGGAGTTCTCCAATTCTCCCGAAAGCATACAAACAGCTGGAGAAGTGATAGATTTAGATGTAAATGTAAACGGAAAAGGCATGTATATATCAACCTCACTAGCATCTTACTGGTACTTCATGGATACATCAAAATTTATGACTATTTCACCATATCCAACAGAGATAATCTCCTACTCTCCAGATATTTACAAACTAGGAGTTAAAGACACTACGGGATACAAGATATTTACATTCTATAAAGAGGAAGGAGACCATACAATAGATCTTGGTGCTAAATCATTAAATAACATTAATACAAACTTCTTCTGGCTATCTAACTCCTCTTACATTTATCTTAAAGAAAACAATTCTATATACATCGCAGATATAGACGGTGAGAATAAATATCAACTTCTAGAATCTGAGAATGTACTCGAATACATCGTTAATAACTCAAGAGAAATACTTGTTACATTTGAGAAAGATAGTACAGGAAAATTAGTAATCATTGAAAACAAATTTCACTAAGATACGCATCCGGCCGGAATCGAACCGACAACCTACGCGTTAGGAGTGCGTTGCTCTGTCCTTTTGAGCTACGGATGCATGTATAAATATACCACATTTATCAAAGTAATTTAATCAGCTATAGGATAATAGATATTATCATTTAATGATATAATAAAGGTTGCGATGAAACAGGAATATATAAAAATAAAAGGAGCCAGAGAGAACAACCTTAAGAATATATCAGTAGATATACCTAAAAACAAGCTAGTCGTATTTACCGGTGTATCTGGAAGTGGTAAGTCTACTCTTGCATTTGACACTCTCTACGCAGAAGGTCAAAGAAGATATGTTGAATCTCTCTCTTCCTATGCTAGGCAGTTTCTAGGAGTAATGAAGAAGCCAGATGTAGATTCAATCACAGGTCTTTCTCCAGCAATATCCATAGACCAAAAAACAACAGGAACAAACCCTCGCTCAACTGTTGGAACTATCACAGAGATATATAATCACCTCCGATTACTCTATGGACATATAGGACAACCCCACTGTCCAAAGTGTGGTTCTCCAATTCAATCACAAACCATTCAACAAATAACAAATAAAGTGATCAAGCAGATTTCCAACACCTCAGAGGTTACACAGATTGTTTCACCCATCATTAAAAACAGAAAAGGTGAATTTACTGCTCTTTTGAACAAACTCCTCTCAAAAGGATTCTTAAGAGTCATTATCGATGGAAATACATATCTTCTTGACGACATAGAAGACATAAAACTAGAAGAGAACAATAAACACACAATAGATTTGGTAATAGATAGGATAGATTCAACAAAGTTAGATAAGAAAAGACTCACAGATGCCATAGAGTTAGCAATTACACAGTCTAATGGTGAAGTAAAGGTATTATTAAAAGACAAAGAACTCTTTTTCTCAGAGAACAATACATGTCCGAAATGCGAAATATCCTACCCAAAGATTACCCCAGCATCCTTCTCATTCAATGCACCAGAGGGTGCATGCCCAAAGTGTGCAGGATTGGGTGTTTTAAAAGAAATAGATATCAATTTGATATACAATCCTATCTTGACAAT
>JAKPKF010000211.1 GCA_029553845.1 bacterium
AATTTAGTTGAAGCCCCAATCTGATATAGCAGTCCCCAGAAATGGGGATTGTTTTTACTATCCTATAAAGAACTACTACATCCCCTTGACACCCCTATTTACTAGGTATAAATTAGAAGCATGAGGAGTAAAAGTGAGACATATTCTTTAGATAAATTAGTTGAGTAATCCTGTGGGCGAGTAGGTCGGTCTCAACTTCCCTACTCCCCTACAAGATTAAGAAAGTTGACATGGATACTGCCATGAGAATCAAAGGAGGATATATCCTACTATCAAGAAAACTAGATTCTAGCGAGGTTATGAAGTTTCCACCAGCGACTAGGGAGTTGTGGTTGTATATCCTAAGGAAAGTTAACCACTGCGATTACAAGAATATCAAAAGAGGAGAGAATCTATTCCAATATAAAAAGATCCAAGATGACCTATGCTGGTATGCAGGATATAGAAAAATTACCTACACTAAAAGTGAGGTTGCGAAATCTATACGAAGGCTACACGAGGCTGGTATGATAGCAACTGCGAAAGAAACACGAGGGGTGATGATTAAGGTGCTTCAATACGACTTTTATCAAGACCCTAAAAACTACGAAGGAAACAACGAAAGCAACAGTAGTGGCTTACGAAAGCAACGAAGTGGTTCCACTATATACAAGAATGTATACAAGAATGAATACAAGAATGTAAATACAAATATACCCAAGGGGGACATAGGGGACAAGCCCCAAGAGGTTGGTAATTCTGACATAACAAAGCTACAGAACTTCCTAAAGGAACACTACCCTATACCTCTGGAGGGAATTACAGATAGAAGAAGACTACACAATGTCATACAGGTTCTAACTAAGAGAAAGAACCAAGACGAGTGGATGGATGATGACTGGAGAAAGAACTTCAATACTTTTATCAATCTGTATATTCCAAACACAAAGGAAGGGTACTATGCTAGAAGTGTATATAAGCTACTAGATAAGATAAAACTCTGGCGAGAGTATCGCGGGAAACTTAATTAAGTTTAGTTATATATATTTATGGAAGAACAAAAAGGGGAAATGTTGGTAAGTACGGATCTAGGGTTAATCAGTAAAGAGAATGCCAACTGGTTATACTCTCAAAGGGTGCTAGGTAGAAAGGGACAGATATTAGCA